>NZ_JBAVFI010000531.1:0-3315 GCF_049588175.1 Mesobacillus sp. | reverse complement strand
CTTTAAATCAGTCATGAATTCCCTCCAATATGAAATGGTTTTAGTGTGCCTCAAACTAATCTCGTTCATGATTTAACTGTAAATGTCATCCTAGAGAATGAAAATAAACAAATAGTAAAATACTTACAACAAGAGTTCGCCAAATGGGAGCTGAGTTTTATGCAGAATAAAAGAGTCCACTTAGTACTTCTGATTATCGTAATAATTGTTTTTATCTGGTCGGCCATCAAGCCCGTATCTTATTACTCCTGGGTTTTGGAAGTGTCGCCAGCGGTTGCTTCACTTGCCGTTTTTCTTTTTCTTTATAAAAAATTCCGGTTAACAACCCTTTCCTACACAATCATCGCATTCGTTACCATCCTTATGTTCATTGGTGGGCACTACATTTATTCAAATGTACCGCTTTTTGATTGGCTAAAAGATACATGGGATTTAAAACGGAATCATTATGACAGGTTTGGCCATTTCATGAAAGGCATGATAGCAATCGTTATTCGCGAAATACTGCTAAGAAAAACCTTGCTTTATAAAGGAGGCTGGCTGAATGGAATAGTTATATCAATGGTTCTGGCAATTGCCGCCCTTTATGAAATCGTTGAATGGCTTTTTGCGATGCTGGCAAAAGGCGGCAGGGTCTCGAAGGACTTTTTAGGCACACAAGGAGACATTTGGGATACACAATGGGATATGTTTTTAAGCTTTGCCGGTTCTATAATTGCGTTATTACTTTTAACAAAAATGCATGACCAGTTGGTAAAACGGGAAATAGGATTAAATCCAAATAAAATGAAAAAGGAGGAACAAGAATGAAAAAGGAACAGGGAGAGAAAATGAACCACACTGTCGAAGCTGAACAAAAACACAGCCTGGTTTGTAATGATCAGCTATTTTTCCAGGAGTTGCGAATCGCCGCTGAGGAAGCCGAAAGAGATTATGATGACCAGGATAATTTAAAGTCCTAATATGGTTGTAGGAAAGGCATTTTGAACCCCGCAAAGAGAAAAAAGTCTATATATAATTGGTCCAACTAAAGAGCCTGGACTTCGAGACTTTTCGCTCGTATTTGTATGATACCTATAAAAAAGAAGGCACACCAGATGGCGTGCCTTACTTTATGTTTTCTAATTCATGAACCGGTCCCTTTCCGCCGCTTCTTCTTCACGCTGCGCTTCACGCTCATCATACCAAAGCTTGATATGAGTAAGGATTGAAAAGATAAGGAAAAAGTTCATTGTCCAGACACTGACAAAAGGAGCAATCCCTCCAAAATCAATGGTCTCATATTGCTTCATTGCCATAACGATGAACGACTCGATAAAAACAAGAACAAAACCGGCTACACCAGCAATTGCCATCCGTATCATAATCACCATCAACCACCTTATCGTTGATTTATCAGATTATTTAAATAATACGACTAATTATCATTTAGCGCAACCATTTTGTTCATGAATTTGACTAATTTTAGCATTGAAAATTATCTTCTTAAGTTTTTTTGCTTCTGCATGATCTCATAGGATTTTTCGATAATATCTGTCAATACATCACCCTTGTATATTCTGCCAATCTTCGTATTTTCCTGATAGTATTCAACAATCTCTTCGAGTTTATCTGATGTTTCTTTAGACACTCTTACATTTAACTGAATTCTCTGGGCATCATTCATAGATTCAATTCCCCTCCAAGTCCTTATGTATCAAGAAATAATTTTACTCTATCAAACTGCTAGCAGAGGGATATCATGTAGATACTTGTCGCTAACTCCCTATAACGAAACCTATTTTAGCACATTCAGCACGTGATAACACTTTCTTGTTCTTATTTACTGTTTTCCCATTAGCAATCAGGGGTATTTCATTAAAAAAGACTTGGAGACATGATATGGAATTAACAAAATGGTCATACTCAAAAAGATACCATATTAAAGCCAATTTCAACGAATTTCCTCATTCTCTTGTCGTGTTCAGGAGAATTAAAAACTACTATTTCGTCTATACAGTACAATGGTCCATGAACGATCCTTTTGTCACGAAAAAGGCACTTGAGGAGATGGAGTGGCTGCTTAATAGAGAACTGGGGACTGAAGAGGATTACCGCATGAGAAAGGATTTTCGAGAATGAATTTTAATTTACAAAACAAAAGAAGGTTTAGAGAAAAACATTTCCATCGGTAAAAATCACTCGATTTTTCTATACTTTCCCTTATGTTTGCTTCGACTACAAAAATAGTCGGCTTTTTGCCGAGCCTGACGCAATAATGAAATCCTCTCGCAAATAGGAAATCTATCATTTCCTATCTCTAATATAAAGATATGGACATACTGAAAAGTGCTATTCAAATAATGGGGCAAGTATTTCTTATATTATATAATGATGAATTATAATGAAAAACCCAGCATCTTTATTTGTGCTGGGTTCAATCTTTTTATTAAACTCTTTTCGTACACTTTGTTTCAACCAACTATTTAGGTGAAAGCAGCTTTTATTTTGCTGAAACAATTGCTTCCCAGTCAATAGTGCCATTCTTTATTTGTTCTCGTTTTTCCTTGTTCATGATATCTGCTGGTCTTCCGCCTTTTGGCCAGTCTCCCTCATGCCCTTTGAATTCAGGACGATCATGAGAAAGAATATACGCAGCTACATTGATGGCATCTTGATCGGACAAAGTGCCGCCCTGTCCTTTAGGCATGTTTTTTTGCACATAACCAGCCATCTTAGTCAATCTTGACATTCCTGCGCCATCATTAAAGGAATTTTCTCCCCAAACAGCAGGACCCGAAGTTGGACCTGTTCCTGATCCATCTGCAGCATGGCAGCTCGCGCATGATTGTGCATAAAGCTTTTCTCCGTCCTGAACACTAGGGGCCGGAAATTTTTTAGGCTCTTTCGGTGCTCTCCAAGGGAGTTCGGATCCAGCAGGTACCCCTTCTGACATATATTGCAGATATGCAATCATGGCGCGCATTTCCTGGCTGTCAGATGGCAGCATCTTTCCGTTCATGCTTCGAATCATACAGCCGTTTATCCTGTCTTCAAGCGTATAAACTTCTCCCTCACGCGGCCTATATTCAGGGTAGACTGCTGATAGACCAACCATCGGAGCCTCTTCTTTAACAATTCCACCATTGGCGTGACAGCTTGCGCATGAGAGGTTATTGCCAACATACTGATCAGCTACATTATTTGTTTCCATCATTAATTGATGACCATATTTAATACTCTCTCCAAGAGGACCTTCTGGAACGTCTTCCATGCTCGGCGGGTTAAATTCAATACCCGTTCCAGCTGTTTGTGTTTGTGGCTGAGGCTCTGCTG
>NZ_JBAVFI010000530.1:0-6865 GCF_049588175.1 Mesobacillus sp. | reverse complement strand
AAAGGATATTAAAATTACTAGTACTCATAGAATATTAATTTTTAGCGGGAAATTATATCACGATTACTTTTGAGAAAATACCAAAATTTCTTACAATTTATTGACCATTTATTTAACGAAATGTTATGATAACGTTAAATAAACGTTATACATATTTACAACTTGGAAAGGTGGGATATGATGCGCGATGGCTTAACAGCAGGACAAAAGGCCACCATCAATGTCATCGTTACACCCGAGATGTTTGCCAGCTTTGAAGGAGAGCTTATTCACCCGGTATACTCTACGGTATCGATGGTTTATCACATGGAATGGGTCTCAAGGCAAATTATCCTTCCGTTTTTGGAGGATCATGAAGAAGGGATGGGCGGAGCAGTCAATGTGAAGCATATTGCCCCATGCACTGAAGGCGCAGAGGTTTTGATTACTGCTACAGTTACTGATGTGCATGCGAATACCATTATAACCAACTTGAAGGCTGAAAGCCGTGGTCGACTCGTTGGGGTAGGAGAAGTGAAGCAAGTCATCCTTCCTAAAACGAAAATAACTGAATGGTTAACAGGAAGCTAAAAAAATTTGCGCTAAAATGAAAGCGCTAACACGATTTAACGGAATAAAGGGGGAAAGAGAAATGGATATGTTTGAACAAATCAGAGAACACGAACAAGTTGTATTTTGTAATGATGAAGCTACAGGATTAAAGGCGATTATTGCGATTCACAGTACAAGATTAGGACCTGCTTTGGGCGGTTGCCGCATGTACCCATATAAAACTGTGGATGATGCACTAGAAGATGTACTTCGCCTTTCAAAGGGAATGACATATAAATGTGCAGCTGCAGATGTAGATTTTGGTGGAGGAAAAGCAGTGATTATCGGTGATCCAACTAAAGATAAGAGTCCGGAGCTTTTCAGGGCATTTGGACAATTTGTTGAATCGATTCAGGGCCGTTTCTATACAGGCACAGACATGGGAACCGATCCAGAAGATTTTGTTCATGCATTAAAGGAAACAAATTGCATTGTAGGTGTGGATGAAGTATATGGCGGAAGCGGTGATTCTTCAGTTCCGACCGCACAGGGCGTTATTTATGGATTGCAGGCAACCAGCAAAGCGCTTTGGGGAACAGATGATTTATCCGGAAAAGCCTACTCAATCCAGGGTCTAGGAAAGGTTGGCTACAAAGTTGCAGAATACTTGCTTGAGAATGGTGCCGATCTATTTGTTACAGATATTAACCAGAAGGCAATCGACCAGATTGTGCAGAAAGCCGGGGAAATAGGTGCAGGAATCAAGGTAGTAGGCAGTGATGAAATCTACTCACAGCCAGCTGATGTATTCATTCCATGTGCAATGGGAGGGATTATTAATGATGATACAATCCCACAGCTTCAGGTCAAAGCAGTTGTTGGATCTGCAAATAATCAACTGAAGGAAGTGCGTCATGGCCTTGTCCTTCAGGAAAAAGGCATTCTCTACGCTCCAGACTATATCGTCAATGCTGGCGGCTTAATCCAGGTAGCGGATGAACTGTATTCACCTAATAAAGAGCGCGTCTTAATGAAGACGAAAGCAATCTATAATTCTCTTTTGAATGTGTACAGCCAGGCTGAACGTGAAGGAATCACGACAGTTGAAGCCGCAAATAAGTTCTGTGAAAACAGAATTGAAGCAAGAACGCGGCGCAACAGCTTTTTCTCTCATATGAAACGTCCAAAATGGGCAGTGAGAATGTAATAGATTTATAGTTTTTAAAAATCAGACTTTATAAAAGGGTGAGCCGATGGATAAACTTTTTCCGATTTTTCAGGTGATGGATCCAAACGGAAATATCGTGTCCGAGGAACATAAATATTTA
The DNA here is from genome assembly GCF_049588175.1 of Mesobacillus sp. Lineage (GTDB taxonomy): Bacteria > Bacillota > Bacilli > Bacillales > Cytobacillaceae > Mesobacillus. The sequence goes on along the minus strand of NZ_JBAVFI010000530.1, from coordinate 5,006 downwards.
GTTACAGAGGAACGTGTGAAGAAATTCTTTTCAGAAATGGTCAGGATCCGTATGTTTGACCGGAAATCAATCAGCCTGCAGCGACAGGGAAGAATCGGGACGTACGCTCCATTTGAAGGCCAGGAGGCTTCACAAGTGGGTACAGCCCTTGCGCTGAAAAGTGATGACTGGATGTTCCCGACATACCGTGACCACGGCGCGGCGATGGTTTTTGGCCATTCATTAAGAAATATTTTGCTGTTCTGGAATGGACGGAATGAAGGCTGCGTTCCGCCGGAAGGTAAAAAGATTTTTCCTCCGGCTATACCAATTGCAACGCAGATTCCCCATGCTGCGGGCGCAGCGTTTGCGGAGAAACAAAAGGGAACGAAGAATGCCGCTATCTGCTATTTTGGCGATGGCGCTACTTCCGAGGGCGATTTTCATGAAGGCTTGAATTTTGCAAGCGTCTTTAAGTCTCCGGTTGTTTATTTTAACCAAAATAATCAGTATGCGATTTCTGTTCCGATCAGCAAGCAGATGAATTCCGCGACAATTGCACAAAAGGCGATTGCTTATGATATCCCGGGTGTGAGAATTGACGGAAATGATGTATTTGCTGTTTATCTTGAAACAGAGAGAGCACTTGAACGCGCTCGAAATGGGGAAGGTCCGACATTGATCGAAGCGGTGACGTGGAGATATGGGGCGCACACGACAGCGGATGATCCAACGAAATATCGAGACCAGGGAGACAGTGCAGTAAGGCGAATGGAAACAGACCCTTTACTTCGACTTGAACGCTGGATGAAAAATGAAGGCATATATGATGAAGCATGGGTTAAGGATCTCGAAGTGAAAGCTAGTGAAGAAATTGATGCTGCGGTCCAGGAAATGGAGAGCTTTCCGTCTGCCGATCCTGCAGTGATTTTTGATTATGTTTTTGAAAAACCGACATGGACAATTGAGAAGCAAAAGCGGGAATACCTTGAGCTGATCGGTGGTGAAGCGCGATGAATATAGCTGTTCAAACAAAGACATTAACGCTTGTTCAGGCAATAACGGATGGTCTTGACACGATGCTGGCTGAAAGCAAGGATGTCATTCTTCTAGGAGAAGACATCGGAAAAAATGGCGGAGTTTTCCGCGCGACGGAAGGACTTCAGGAGAAATACGGTGAAGACCGTGTAGTCGACACTCCATTAAGTGAAGCCGGCTTTGTCGGAGCAGCAATCGGCATGGCAGTAAATGGCTACCGTCCGGTCGTTGAAATCCAGTTCCTTGGATTCATTTATCCGGCATACGAACAAATCATGACGCACGCCTCTAGGTTAAGAATGAGGACATTGGGCCATTTTACAGTGCCAATGGTCATTCGCGCTCCATATGGCGCAGGAGTTCGTGCTCCGGAAATCCATTGTGACAGTACAGAATCACTTTTTACCCATATGCCAGGCATTAAGGTTGTTTGTCCATCAAATGCTTATGATGCAAAAGGGTTAATGATCGCCGCGATTGAAGATCCAGATCCGGTTTTGTTCCTTGAACCGATGAGGAGCTACCGTTCTTCCAGGGATGAGGTGCCAGAAGGCAAGTATACCGTGGAAATTGGGAAGGGCAAGAAGCTTACCGAAGGCCAAGATGTTACGGTAATCGCATGGGGAGCAATGATACCTGTTGCCTTGAAGGCCGCTGATGATATGAAGAAAAAAGGGATTGACTGTGAAGTACTCGATTTGAGGACCCTTTACCCGATTGATAAAGACCTGGTCATTGAGTCTGTACAAAAGACGGGACGTACAGTAATTGTTCATGAAGCACACGCGACCGGTGGAACAGGCAGCGACCTGATTTCCCTGATTAATGATGAAGCTTTCCTTTATCAAAAGGCACCTGCAGAGCGAGTAACTGGCTATGATACGCCAGTGCCTTACTTTGGATTCGAAGACCATTATCTGCCGACCCCGAGAAGAGTCGCAGCTGCAATTGAGAAAGTGATGAAGTTTTAGGAGGCGTGACAATGGTTGAAGTTAAGCTCCATGATATTGGGGAAGGGATGACGGAAGCGGATATTAACTGTTACCTCGTCAAAGCTGGTGATATTGTTAAAGCTGATGACCCATTGGTTGAGGTCCAGACGGATAAAATGACCGCGGAAATCCCTGCTCCTAAATCAGGTATAGTAAAACAAATCCTTTTAAGTCCTGGTGAAACGGTCAAGGTAGGAACCACGCTGTTAATTATAGAGGATATGCCTTCAAACAATGCAGAAAAGTCAGTTGAGAAGCTTGATTTGAAAAATAATCATCGCGAAGCAGAAGCACAGCCCGTGCCAGGACTGAATTTGCCGAATCGGCCTATGAATGGCGTTTTACCAGAAGGTGAAAGCAAGAAGCCGAATCGTATTTTAGCATCACCTTATACGAGGAAAATTGCCCGGGAAAATAACGTAAACATTTTACATGTTACCGGTTCAGGACCTGCCGGGCGAATAGTTGATGAAGACATATATACTTTTATTAAAGGAAGAGATTCAAAGGTTGTGAAAGATTCTGAAGGTTCTTCAGAATTAAATGTTCCGAAGGTTTCAGAACATGGTTCCGAAGTGTTGGTTCTGAATGATTCGGAAGGTGGTTCTGAACTGGCTCGGAATGAGGTTCCGAAGCTTTCAGAAGCACTGCAATCAGATACATTGCCATTTAGAGGCCGAAGGAAGCAAATCGCCAAGAAGATGGTACAGTCGCTTTACACAATTCCTCATTGCACTCATTTTGAAGAAATCGATGTGAGCGAGCTGATCAGCTTCAGGCAGGAACTTAAAGGTGCAGGAATTTCGATTTCAGCCACAGCTTTTTTCATAAAAGCCTTGTCAATTGGCTTAAAAGAATTCCCTATTTTCAATGCGAAGCTTGATGAAGAAGACGAAAGCATCCAACTTTTGCGTGAGCACCATATCGGAATCGCCGTAGATACTCCTGATGGACTGATTGTTCCAGTCATTAGGAATGTTGAGCAAAAAAATTTAAAGCAAATCCATGAAGAGATGAAGAGGCTGACGAAGCTAGCGCTAGACGACAAGCTTACGGTCAAGGATATTTCTGGTGGGACCTTCACGATCAGCAATGTGGGGCCGCTTGGCGGAAGCATTGGCGCGACTCCGATTATCCAGCATCCGCAGACTGCTCTTGTTTCCTTCCATAAAACAAAGAAGCGTCCGGTTGTGACTGAACAGGATGAAATAGCGATCCGTTCAATCATGAATCTTTCAATGGCCTTTGATCACCGGGTAGCGGATGGGGCGACAGCTGTCGCTTTTACCAACCGTTTTGCCCAGTTGATTGAAAATCCGAAAATGATGCTGCTGGAGTTGATGTAAATGGTCGTTGGTGAACTTGCACATGAAAAAGATCTAGTCATCATAGGCGGAGGACCTGGCGGATATCATGCGGCAATCAGGGCAGCGCAGCTTGGTAAAAATGTCACTTTAATAGAAAGAGACCAGCTTGGCGGCATTTGCCTGAATAAAGGCTGTATCCCTTCAAAAGTGATGACCCATGGAGCTGAAAGGTTAATGGCTGCCAAACAGGATGCGATGCTTGGTATTGAAACTTCCGGGCTGCATTTTGAGATTCAAAAACTGCGAAGCTATAAAAACCAAGTCGTCAAACAGCTTCGTGATGGAGTCGAAGCATTATGTAAGGTGAATAAAATTGAAGTCGTGAAGGGCAGCGCTTTTTTCCTGTCGGACGAAAAAATCGGCGTCGAAAATGAAGACAGCTATGAGGTTTATCGATTCAATGAAGCCATCATTGCAACTGGAGGTACGCCAGTGAAATTGGACGGTGTACCAGATTTGAATGAAAGAATCATTGATATCTGGTCGATCGCCGATCTGGCAGAAGTGCCGGAAAATCTAATCATACTTGGAGATGACTGTATTGCATTGGAAATGGCGATGGCGTTCCAGGCATTTGGTTCAGACGTAACCCTCGTTTTAAATGAAGGAAAAGAGGACTTTTCATTCGACTCCAGCATTAATAGAGAATTGAACAGGGTGTTAAAGAAGTCCGGTATCTCTATTGTTAAAGGCTTCTCATTTGAGGAAGTGAAATTAACAGAAGATGCTGTTGCGGTTATCCTTGATGGTTCAAAGGGTCAGAGGACGGTTGAAGGCAGCCATTTATTTTATTCTCTTGGCGTGAAGCCTCAAATAGATCAATTAGGTCTAGATCGGCTTGGAATGAAAATGTCTGCAGAAGGTTTTATTTTAACAGACCAAACTGGCCGGACTTCAATTGAGAGGATCTTTGCAATCGGTGATGTAACAGAAGGACCACAGCTTGCCGTCAAGGCAATTAAACAAGGCAAGACTGCTGCGGAGACAATTTGCGGCAGGGCAAGTGAAAACGACCTTACTTTTATTCCGCATATTGCACGGACACGGCCGCCGATTGCCTGTTCGGGGTTAACCGAGCAGGAAGCTGAGCTGCAAGGATATGAAGTCGGAGTTGGAGAATTTTCAATGTCTGCCAATGGATTCGCGACGATTCTTGGTAAAAAAGAAGGTCTTGTGAAGGTAGTATTTGATAAAGAAAGCGAGTTGCTGTTAGGCGTCCATTTGATCGGCCAAGGAGCAGTTGAATTGATTTCAAACGGCATCCAGGCTCTGGAGATGGCTGCACGTGATGAGGATATAAAGTTCCCTTCCTACCCGCATCCAAGCATCAATGAAGCACTGCTTGAAGCTGTTGAGGCGTTTAAAGGGGAAGCGATTCACAGCGTGCCGAAGAAGCAGAAGGTGAAGGTTTGACGTTTTTACCAAATGGTGATGACCCGCCGAATTATCTTAAATTAGGAGATTCAATCGGGAAGATAAGCGCCAACTGGTGAAAAAACGGTTCCAACTGGTGAATAAATGACTCCAACCTGGTGAAAAAACAAGTCCAACTGGTGAAAAAACAAATCCAACTGGTGAAATAATTTAAATCGATCATTTTCAAGACAGGTTGGTAGGTAGAAACCCTATT
>NZ_JBAVFI010000529.1:0-11673 GCF_049588175.1 Mesobacillus sp. | reverse complement strand
GGCATGACGGTTTCTAGGATAGAAAGGAAAGCGGTGGCTTAGGCTGCCGTTTTTTTTGTGCAATTTTCGAGTGTTAGGATGAAAGGGAGAATCCGCAGGTAAAAAGGAAGAATACAGGTTTTAAGGTCATGAAAAATTTAAGGGCCAAACGAGGGGAAAGAAACTTGTGGAAGCTGAAAGTCACTAACCGGTTTCCCAGCACGCGAAGAAAAAAATGAGAACTTATGCGAGGGAGACGATTAAAGCACTATTTTCACTCAGTATGACTTATTCAGCGGATCGGCGAAGTTTGTAAATTGAATGTCTCAAAGTTTCATTAAAACATCAATTGATTTAAAATGAATTGTACGGTTTCTTTCGTGCATTCTATTGTTAAAAATGTTACTAATCTTACTACATAGATGACATTTGTAATATCGCAAAGGCCTCACCATATTTAGGGTGGAATTAATTTGATACCGTCCGGTCAGACAGCATGTTTTTACAGCCGAAAGGAGTTAATATATGAAAATCAGCAATTTTTCGATCAGAAGACCTGTTTTTACGATTGTGACCATGTTTTTGGTCCTGATACTCGGTATCGTTTCAATGATGAGGATTCCATTGAAGCTGATCCCGGATATAAATCCGCCAGTAGGTGTGGTGGTAACGAATTATCAGGGAGCCAGTCCTGAGGAAGTAGTTGAAAAGGTAACTAAGCCATTGGAAGCCAACTTGGCTACTTTGCCAGGGATTAAGACGATGACTTCCACCTCCCAGGAAGGTGCTAACCTGACCCTGATGCAATTTTCGTGGACAACCAATATTGATGATATCCAGGACGAGGTCATTCAGAGGCTGGATATGGCACAGCTTCCTGATGATGCTGAAAAGCCGCGGTTCCTCAAATTCGACCCTTCGCAGTTTCCAATAATCCAATTGTCCTTAAGTTCGGACCAGGATGAACAATCATTAAGGGATTTGGCTGAAGAGCTAGAGCTTGAGTTGACCAAGGTGGAGGGAGTGGCGAGTGTCAATCTTTCGGGGACCTCTGTCCAGGAAGTAAGGGTTGAATTAGATCAGCAAAAATTAAAGAAATTTAATATAAGCCAGTCCGATATTGTTGACTTGATCAGGGCGAATGACGTCTCGATGCCAGGCGATACCATTTTAACGAATGGAAAAGAGCTGACGACCAGGGTCATCAGTACGCTGGATTCTGTAGACACTCTAAAGAACCTGACTGTTTTTTCAAATCCAGTGACAAAGCAAAAGGTGAAGCTCCAGGATGTCGGCAAAGTCGAATTACAAAAACAGGATGACCGTACAATTACGCGAACGAACCAGTCACCATCAGTCCTGTTAAGTGTACTCCAGCAATCTGACGCCAATACAGCTGAGGTTTCAAAGGCTTTCCTCGATGAGCTGGACACCCTGCTTGAGCGAGACAAATATGAAGGAATTAAATCGGAGGTCCTTTTTGATCAAGGTGACTATATTAAAATGGCCATTGGGAATATCTCTAACTCCCTTATTGTCGGTGGGCTGCTGGCGATGGCTGTGCTGTTCTTTTTCCTGAGGAATGTGAAGAGCCCATTGATCATCGGAATTGCGATTCCTTATTCTGTTATTTTCACATTCGTATTAATGTTCTTTGCGGATTTTACCTTGAATATCATGACACTTGGCGGTCTTGCGCTTGGAATCGGCATGCTGGTCGATAATGCGATTGTCGTGATTGAAAATATTTATCGTCACCTTTCGATGGGTAAGGATCCAAAAACTGCTGCCCGTGATGGAGCGCAGGAAGTTGGAGGAGCCATTACGGCGTCTACCCTTACGACGGTAGCGGTATTTTTACCTGTTGTTTTCATTTCAGGAATTATCGGTGAGCTTTTTACTGAATTTGCGCTTACGATTTCATTCAGTCTGCTAGCATCATTGATTGTGGCGTTGACTGTTGTGCCAATGCTTGCAAGCCGGCTTTTAAAGGCTCCTAAAAAGAACCTCGAGGCAAGAAGGCAGCGTTCAAGTTCGATGAAGAGTTTGGAAAAGTCCGTAAGGTGGGCTCTCCGCCACAGATTCCTTGTCATTTTGATTACCCTGCTGATGCTTGCTGGAGGAGGGTATGGACTGACTACTGTCGGGACACAATTCATTCCTGCAACAGACGAAGGATTCTTCAGTATAAGGGTAAAATTAGAAAATGGTGCTGCTTTGTCGGAAACGGAAAAAGTACTCGCTTCACTTGAGGATGAATTAAAGGGTGAAGAAAATGTTGACGTTTATGTCAGCTTGGTCGGTACTACACAAGAAGCTTCCTTTAGAGGCACGACGAATACAAATGTCGGAGAGTTATATGTGAAGATGGCTGACCTTGAACAGCGAAAAATTAGTACATTCAAGTTTGTCGATGATAAAAAGAAAGAACTGGAACAAGCTGCAAAAAAAGCTAACAGCACTGCTGATCTCAGTTTTAATTTACAATCCACATCTGGTTCAGCGCCGAACACACTCACATTCAGCGTCCGGGATACGAGTGAAAAGCGACTGAATGAAACAGTGACAAAAATATACGATTCACTCAAAGATCTTGAAGATGTCAATGAACTATCTACGAGCCAAAATGAAAAAGTGGATGAGATTCAGGTAACAGTCGACAGGGAAAAGGCTCTTGCTCAGGGGCTTGCTCCAGCACAGATTGCGATGGTCGTGAATGATGTGACCAGAGGTAGCTTGGCAACGCAAATGACAGGTAATGACGGGGAAATCCTCGGGGTATTTGTTGAGTATGATCATGCTGTTACGCAAAATCTTGATAAGCTAAAACAATTGCTGATCAAGAAGCCGGATGGGAGCTATGTTGCTTTAGGACAGGTGACCAATATCAAAACTGGCAGCGGACCTGTTAAAATCCAAAGGATCAACCAGCAGGATGCCGTTGAATTTACGATGAAATATAAATCTTCAACTAACCTAGGAGCTATCTCAAAAGAAGTAGACAAGAAAATTGATGAGCTTGATTTGCCTGATGAAACAGAAGTTGTATTCAGCGGGGACAGGGAGCTTCTTGAATCATCGATTGATGATTTAGTGCTAGCGTTCGTCCTTGCAATCATCCTAGTTTATCTCGTGATGGCTGCTCAATTTGAATCCTTGAAATATCCGTTTGTTATCATGTTCACTGTACCTTTAATGGTCATAGGTGTTGCAATAGCATTGACTGCGACACAGACTCCGATCAGTTTGACCGTGATCATCGGTATAATCGTTTTGGCAGGTATCGTCGTAAATAACGCAATCGTAATTGTCGAATATATCAACCAGAAGAAAGAACGAGGGTTGAATCCACATGAAGCGATTGTTCTGTCTGTTAAAGACCGGGTAAGACCAATCCTAATGACTGCCTTAACGACAATATTGGGACTAGTTCCACTTGCGCTAGGTATTGGAGAGGGTGCAGAGATCAACCAGCCAATGGGGATTACCGTGATTGGCGGGCTGATCAGCAGTACATTTCTGACGCTCTTTGTTATCCCCGTCATGTATAGCTTTTTTGATAAAGATACAAGAAGGATGAACAAAATGTATGCGACACCAGATGGACATCTGGTGCCTGCATACTTGCTGAAGGAGCACACTGGCACAGAATACGAAAGAAATATTAAAGAAAAAACTACCCTTATCCAGGAAGGGAAATATTCAAAGGAAGAAATGGCTGGAATGCTCGAAGAACTTCTTCAGCTGGTAAAAGAGAATGGAGATTCAGCAGCTAACAAGGATTTAAGAAGACGAAGATAATTATAGTCAATAGGTGCTTGTTAACTATGCTGCGTTGCATGGTTAGCACGCACCTATTTTTATTTTGGGCAGTTTATTTCTTTGATGATTTTTAGATTGTTGTCATTAATGCCAACAAGGAGTATTAAATCAATCCTGAGACCCCGTAGGAGCAAAGCGACGAAGAGGCTCACCTGACGCCCCGCGGAAAGCGAGTGCATGGAGCGGAAATCAACAGTTAAGGTTAACAGAGACAAATGGTTAATTAAACTCTTCCCAAACAAAAAATAAAAAAGTCAGAATAATCAGCAAAAAATTTTGCCAAATACAAACGCTTACAGATAAAATAAAGCTAATTACATTAAGGAGGACATATATGGAGTACGGATATTTTTTTACAGGTTTTCCAGGATTCATCAGCAATCAACTAATAAGAGAGGTGCTTCGGAAAAACAATGGGAACGGAAAGGTATATGTACTTGTCCTGCCATCCATGAGTGAGAAAGCGGAGAACGAAAAGAAGTCAATATTAAGTGATTTCTCATTAGCTGAAGACCGTTTTGAAATTATTACGGGAGACATTACGAAGAATGGATTGGAGATCGAACCGCAAAAAAATGCCTATTTACAAGAGTCGGTGACCCATGTTTTCCATCTTGCTGCAATTTACGATCTGGCAGTGCCGAAGGATCTCGCGTTTTTGGTGAATGTAGAAGGCACACGAAATGTTAATGAATGGGTAAAAAACCTGCGGAATATTAAGCGCTACACGTACTTCAGCACTGCATATGTAGCTGGCAAAAGGGAAGGAGTTTTATATGAAAATGAATTAATTAAGCCGGATGAATTTAAGAATTTTTATGAGGAAACAAAATATGAAGCTGAACTATTGGTTGATGCCCTAAAAGCAGAAGTACCAGTCACAATCATTCGGCCGGGCATTGTAAAAGGTCATTCAAGGACGGGGGAAACAATCAAGTTTGATGGTCCTTATTTTATCATGAATTTTATCGACCGCTTAAGCTTCATGCCTTTCCTGCCGCGGCTTGGAAAAGGCGATACTGTTGTAAATCTTGTTCCGGTCGATTATATTATTGAGGCAACAGCCTATTTAACCTTTGCAGAAAAAGGTGCAGGCAAGACCTATCATCTTACTGACCCAAAGCCTTATAAAGTCTCGGAGTTATATGAAATGATGATGGCTGAATTGATGCGAAAAACGCCCAAAGGTGCGATTCCGATAGGATTGGCAAAGGCTGGTCTGAATTTGCGCGTTTTTAGAAAATACCTCGGAGTAGAAAAAGAAGCACTCGATTATTTTACATGGAGAGGGTATTTTGACTCAACGCAAGCCCAGAAAGATTTAAAGGAATCGGGGATTAAATGCCCGGATTTTAAGGATGGTATATCGGCAATGACATCATTTTACAAGCGAAATAAGCACGAACCTAGTTACCAGATAAAAATTATGTAGGCAGGTGAATGAACGTGCATTCAGTTGAACAAGTACAAAAATTAACCGTCATTGCACCTGCGACAGGACAGATTATTGCTGAGATTGCGGAGACTCCGATTCATGAGGTCCCGCTCTTTTATCAGCGTGGCAGAAATGCTTTTGCGGCGTGGAGCAGCATTTCGATTCCTGAACGATTAAATTATTTTAGAAAGCTGAAACAACTGATGGTTGATGAGATGGACCAGATTGCCAGGACTATTTCCGATGATACCGGGAAGGTGCTGACAGAGGCCATCGTTGCGGATATAATGCCAACACTTGATGCGATCGACCATATTATCAGGCATGCTGAAAAGGTGCTTAGCCGCCAAAAAGCGAAAACGCCTTTCTTATTGATTGGCAAAAAATCGTACATTGAGTACATGCCAAGAGGGATCGTGCTGGTGATTTCACCATGGAATTATCCGCTCCAACTGGCAATGGTACCAATGGTAAGCGCTTTGGCCGGAGGCAATACAGTGATTTTAAAGCCGTCAGAGGTCACTCCACTCGTAGGGAAGTGCATTGAAGATCTATTTAATCGCTCAGGGTTTCCTGAAGGAACTGTTCAGGTTGCGCATGGCGGTAAAGAAGTAGGTGCAGCTTTTACCGAGGGGAAACCAGATTATATATTTTTCACTGGTTCCGTCCGTACTGGAAAAATCATTCAGCAGCAGGCAGCAAGGGATTTAATCCCGACCACACTGGAGCTTGGCGGAAAGGATCCGATGATTGTATTCAAGGATGCTAATCTTGAAAGAGCCGCAAAGGCTGCTGCATGGGGAGCTTTTACAAACAGTGGGCAGGTCTGCATGAGTGCAGAGCGCCTCTATGTGGAACGATCTATTTTAGAAGAATTTCTTGAGTTGCTAAAATCAGAGGTCAGGACTTTGACGCAGGGAACGGATGAAAATGCAGATGTAGGTTCCATGACTTTCCCGGCGCAGAAGGATATTGTGAAGGGACAGCTTGAAGAAGCATTGGCAAGAGGAGCAAAGCTTGAAACTGGCCTAGAGCCAGAAAATTGGCAGGAAGGGATGTTCATTCCCTTGACTGTCGTAACACAAGTTGAGCAAGATATGAAAATTATCCAGGAAGAAACGTTCGGTCCATTACTGCCTGTCGTTCCCTTCGACACTGAAGAGGAGGCTGTTATTCTAGCCAATGGAACGGTTTTTGGTTTAAATGCAAGTGTCTGGACCAAAGATAAAGAAAAGGCGAGAAGAGTGGCATCCAAGCTGGTTTCCGGAGCTGTCGTTATCAATGATGTCATCATAACTGTTGCTAACCATGGCTTGCCATTTGGCGGAACAAAGGAAAGCGGCATTGGCAGGTATCATGCTGAGGGAGGCCTGCGGATATTTTGCCATGAAAAAGCGATCATGGAGGATCTCGGCTTAATGAATTCTGAAATACAATGGTACCCATACAAAGGAAAATATCCTCTATTTCTTAACTTATTCAAAAACTATTTCGGAGAAAATAGAAATTGGCTATCATTTGCCAGGGACTATTTAGCCCTAATTAAAAGTAAATAATTTTACTGCCGTTCCTTTTGATAAAGGAATGGCTTTTTTATGTATTAGGTAAATATATTTAACAATTTATTGGAAAAATGATAATTGATGACCTTATTTGGACACTCTAAAACCATTAGGAGTGTGTGCTGAACTTTATGAAACAAGCTGGATTTGCAAATTGCTGTTTTACAGCTGAGCATATGATGGTTCAGTAGTTCGTTCATACCTTGGATTCCATCAGGGAGGAATATATGCAAAAAAATAAAGATGCGAAAAGAGCTTAATAAAACGATTAAAGGATGAATCTAGAGTGGCCAATAAAAAGAAATTAACCAAACTAGAAGCGGTGATGTGGAGCATAGCACTCCCAGGATTCGCACAACTCCTTACCGGCAACTTAATTAAGGGATTATTATTTGTCGTGCTTGAATTCCTGGTTAATGTATATAGTCATTTCAATAAAGGAATTATGCTCAGCTTTCTGGGTGAGACGGAAAAGGCCCTACAGGTAATCGATGTTCAATGGCTGATGTTCTACCCCTGTTTATATATGTTTGCAATGTGGGATGCATACCGCAGTGTAATGCCTGAAGATGAGAAGCTGACTTTTTTGCCTTTCGTTTTCTCAGCCTACTTTGTTACCGTAGGACTAATGGTTTCTCCAAAGGTAAAAATTTTGGGCGTATTTCCAGGACCGGTTTTTCTGCCAATGCTCTTTGTGATTCCAGGAGTGATTTCTGGATTTTTAATCAGAAAAGTATTAATGAAATTCTATGCCAGCTAATCTTGGTATCATGTTTTTAGGTAGCCGCATATAATATTAGAAAGTCGTATTAAACGAATGACTAATTTCGTGCAAAAAACGATTTATTCGAAATTGAAAAGTATCTTCCAAAGGGGAGTAGCTGTTAGGGAAACCTAAAACAAAGTCGTCATTTCATGGGAACATCCCATCGGCTTTGTTGGCATGTACATATGCTTAGCAAGACCTTTGCCGCCTGGCAGAGGTCTTTTTGTGATTTAATCCAAAAATTGTGCCTTTATCAGCGGGAGTATTGTAAATAATAAGAACCGGAGGGTGACAAAAATGGATTTAGCGATGCTGCTTGAATACGGTTGGGTATTGATCGTTCTTGTTGGGCTGGAGGGAATTCTCGCCGCAGATAATGCCGTTGTCATGGCGGTAATGGTAAAACACCTCCCGACCGATCAGCAAAAGAAAGCTTTGTTTTATGGATTATTTGGGGCATTTATATTTCGATTTGCGACATTGTTTATGATTTCCTTGCTGGCCGATGTATGGCAGGTGCAGGCACTTGGCGCGCTATACCTTCTATTCATTTCCGGCAACCATTTAATCAGGAATTATACAGGCAAAAATGAGAAAGAAAAACCGATCAAGACTTCCCGTTCCTCTTTTTGGATGACGGTGCTAAAAGTCGAGCTTGCAGACATCGCCTTTGCGATCGATTCGATGCTTGCGGCTGTTGCTCTTGCTGTTACGCTGACACCTAGTGGCTGGTTTAGGATGGGCGGCATTGATGGTGGACAATTTATGGTCATGTTCCTGGGAGGCATAATTGGACTTGTTATAATGAGATTTGCGGCAAACTGGTTTGTTAAGCTATTAAAAGAACGGCCAACGCTTGAAACAGCTGCCTTTTTAATTGTCGGCTGGGTTGGAGTAAAACTAGCAGTCTTCACTCTTGCCCATCCAGAAATCGGGGTAATTGATCGCCATTTTCCTGAATCGTTTATCTGGAAGTTACTATTCTGGATTGTATTGATTTCGATTGCTTTAGGAGGGTATATTTTTTCCACCCGAAAAACTCCAAGTGCAGCATGACTCATAAAGTTTTTGAATGCGAAAGCAGTCGTAAATCCCACATTTATCACCGAAAAAGAAAGACTTCAGTCACAAATTGACTGAAGTTTTTCTTTTTTTTTTCAAAAACCCCCATAAACACCCCCAGTGCAAACGTAACCATTTAGTGAATTAAAGCGGCCGCTCCAAAAAAATTATGAGGTGAACAGAGAATGAAGAAACTTTCCAACCAAGAGATGAAGAAAATTGCAAAAAGTACATTGGCACTAGTGCTTGCCGGTACGTTTACATTTGCACCGATTGCTATGGCAGAAGAAAATACATCTGGGTACGAAACAGTAGATTTACAAACTGTTAGCCCAGAGGATATTGAAGATGCAAAAACTCAAGTTGATGACCTTGCAGAAACGAACCCATCTTTAATTCCAGGAGATTTCTTCTATTTTGCAAAAATAGCATTGGAAAAAATCAGACTTGCTTTCACTTTTGATAAGGCGGAAGAAGCAGAATTGCTTGCTACATACGCAGCAGAACGCTTAGCTGAAGCTAGCGAACTGTTTGCAGCGGGAAAAGAAGACGAAGCACTTGAGGTAATCGAGAATGCTGTTGAATACATGGAAAATTCACAGGTCATCGTTGATGAAGAAAATTCAAACGATGAAACTGAAAAAGAAGATGATACAAAAATAGAAGAAGGAACAGGTTCAGATGAAGTGACTGATTCTGAAACTGATACTGATTCTGAAGCAGATGTAGAAGATGAAAATAAAGAAGAAGCACCTGCAGACGACGTAGTTGCTGAAGATCCAAGCGATGATGCAGATGCAGAAACGGAAGAAGAAGCAGAAGACGTCACAGTTGAAAATCCATATGAAGAAATTGAAGGCATCCTAAAGCAAAATATTATCGCTTTAAAAGCAGCAATGGAGCATGTTGGTAATGACAAGGCAAAAGCTGCACTACAAAAGAATATCGACAAAACTTACGCGAAAATGGCTAAGAAGCTTGCTAAATTAGAAGAAAAATATGCAGAAAAGCCTGAAGCAGAAAAGCCTGAAGAAGAAAAGGAAACAACTGAACCAGTTGTAGTTGAACCAGTTGTTACTGATCTTGAGCCAGCCGATCAAGTTCAAGTTGAAGAGCAGACAGAAGCACCAGCCGAAGAACCTGCTGAAGAAACTATGCCAGCCGATGATGATACTGTAGTTGCTCCTGTTGTTGCTCCAGCAAAATCTGTAAAGGATCAGGCAAAACAACAGAAAAAAGCTGAAAAAGCTGCTGAGAAGCAAGAGCGCAAGGCTATTCATCAAGAACGCAAAGCTGTAAAGCAAGAAGAAAAACATCAAGCAAAGCAAGAACGTTCTCATAAAAAGGAAGAACATAAGCAGCAAAAAGGTCATGAAGGTAAGGGCAAAGCTCATCAAAATGGCGAAAGCAAAGGTAATGGAAAACACTAAAACCAATTGAACAATAGACTCGAAAAGATAGCCATTTCAGGCTATCTTTTCACTGCCTAACCACAATAGAGAATTGACATGATATGATATAATGTGGTGAGAAAAGAGGTGAGGCTATTGCTAAGTTTATTGTTCATGGCAAAGAAACGGCGCAGACCATTGGAAGAGACAGTGGAAAAAATCCATCAGGGGGATGCAGCTTTAAGGGATGAATTGATTGATTCTTATAAGCCTTTTATTGCAAAGACCGTTTCAGCTGTTTGCAAGAGATACATACATGAATCTGACGATGAATTTAGCATTGGTCTCATCGCCTTTAATGAGGCAATCCAAAAATATTCATCTGAAAAAGGTAATTCATTATTAAGCTTTGCCGAAGTAATGATCAAGCGGAGAGTGATTGATTATATCCGCCAGCAGAGCAGAAACCAGAGCTTAAGTTTTAATATATCAAATGATCCCTCTGAGGAGGAGCAGCAACGTTCAACAATTGAAGATGAGCTTTCTCTTGATGACTTCAGGAAAAAAACAGAACAAGAACTGAGGCGGGAGGAAATCATCCAATTTCAGAGTATATTGAAGGAATTTGATCTTTCTTTTCAGGACCTTCTCGAACAATCGCCTAAGCATGCGGATGCACGGAAAAATGCAATGCTCGTTGCTCAAGCGATGGTAGAAAACGAGGAATTAAAGAATTTGCTTCTGGATAAAAAACGCTTGCCAATCAAGCATTTAGAAGACATGGTTGATGTCAGCCGAAAGACTATAGAGAGAAACAGAAAATATATCATTGCCATCGCACTGATTTTAATTGGGGATTATATTTATTTAAAGGATTATATTAAAGGGGTGTTAGAGACATGAGAAAAGGGGTTATCCTTGAAATCAATGATCTTTACCTAACATTGTTGACCCCCGAAGGTGAGTTTTTACAAACCCGAAAGCTTCAACAAGACTACCAGGTAGGAGAAGAAATTCATTTTTTTCCAGAAATGTCCACAGATAAAAGAAAGAAATTCAATCTTTCATTCATAAATAGTTTTAAAGCAAGAACCATTGCGCTTACTGCAGCATTAATGATGGTTATGACTGCATTCCTTCCGGTATATCAAAGCGGGCAGGTATACGCGTATATGTCCATTGATGTAAATCCAAGTATCGAATTAGCAGTAAGTGATGAACTAAAAGTGTTGCGATTAACAGGATACAATCCCGAAGGCAAGGAAATCATTGAGGAACTTGATGGCTGGAAAAAGAAAGATGCAGCCATGGTAGCTGAAATGATTATTGATAAAATCGAAGACAAAGGATTTTTCAAGCAAGAGCATAACATTGTGATTGCCACTGTCCATAACGGTAAGGTTAATAAGGCCGTTGACCGGAAATTGGATGAGAAAATATCTGAAATAAAAAAGGCCACACAAGTAGAAAATCATGAGCTTAAGGTTATGCAAGGAACAAGTGAAGATCGTAAGAATGCCAAAAAGCAAGGGCTGACAACTGGAGTTTACAAAGAAAAGCAGATTGAAAAGGCTAAACCAGTTTCTATGCCTGCTAAAAAGCAGCAAAAGGCTAAACCAGAATCTGCTAATAAAAAGCCTTTTACACCATTGAAAC
>NZ_JBAVFI010000528.1:0-11041 GCF_049588175.1 Mesobacillus sp. | reverse complement strand
ACGCATTTCTAATAGGAGATGATCAAGATGGCAAAACGGATATCTGTTGGCTCTATGCTTAGTCTGTTTGGAGCTGCAGGACTAATATTTGCCTCTATCAAATTCCCTTGGTGGGGAATGAAGTTTTTTGCACCGCAATACCGTGAGGGTCTTGATATCATTGTCTATCCAAGCAAACTCGAAGGTAACATTGATATCGTAAATGGCTTGAACCATTACATTGGGATGTCTCCCTTCAGCAATGAAAGCTTTCCTGAACTACAATATTTGCCTGGTCTGATCATGGGGCTGGCTGCAATCATCATTATCGTTGCCCTATTAAGAAGGAAAGCCCTTTTATACGTTCCAGTTGGGCTGTTAGTCATCGGCGGCGTCCTTGGCATTTATGACATGAAGCGCTGGCTGACAAAATTCGGCACTGAGCTTGACCCGAAGGCACCGATCGAGCTTGACCCGTTTGTACCACCGATTATTGGAGAAAACATCCTTGCCAACTTTGTCACGCACAGTTATTTCACGACAGGCTCATTTCTGTTGGGAGCAGCATTCATTTTGACACTTCTGCCCTTTTGGCTGGAGCGAAAACAATGAACAAACTACTAATCTTATTTGTTGGGATAGGCGTCTGGATTTTATCCACCCTGCCTGTCTCTGCAGATGTATCCCTGCAGAAGCTAATTGATGAAACTCCAAAAAACGGTGAGCTAAAACTTGATGCACAGAAATATGAAGGCAATATTGTCATTACTAAGCCAATCACGCTGATCGGAAAAAAGGGAACGGTCATCCGTGGAGATGGAAAAGGAAATGTCATTCTTGTCAAAGCCTCCAATGTTACCTTAAAGAATTTCAAGATTGAAAACAGCAGCCTAAGCAGGAACTCCGGTGAAGAATATTCCGGAATTCGTTCGATGGGAGATCATAACCAGTTTATTAAACTAGTTATTCACGATGTTTACCATGGTCTCTTTCTTAATAGTTCAAAGTACAACCTCGTTAACGATGTAAAAGTAACCGGCCAGGGAACGGGCAAGCTTGGCAGCCAGGGTAACGGAATCCAGCTGATCCGTACCTACAATAGCATCATCGAAAACTGTGAATTAACCAAAACACGCGATGGCATTTATGTTGAATACGCGGATAAAAACGAAATACGCACCAATCAAGTTAGTGAAACACGGTACGGCTTGCACTATATGTACTCAAACGATAACACCTTTTACAAGAATCACTTTAATAAAAATACGGGTGGTGCGGCAATCATGCACTCCCACGGAATCGTTTTGAAGGAGAATCAATTTTCTTTTAACCAGGGCTCACGTTCATTCGGGCTGATCATCCAAACGAGCAGCAGCAACACTGTATTGGATAATGAGTTTTACCTGAACCAACGCGGCATCTATCTCGAACAATCCACGCAAAACAGGATTGAAGGAAATAAATTTTTCCACAATGAGATTGGAGTAGAATTATGGACTACTTCAACATCACAGGTGTTCACAAAGAACCATTTCAAGCAAAACGTGGCCAATGTCCTGACGATTGGCGGAGAATCATATAACCAATGGAATCAAAACGGGATTGGGAACTACTGGGGAACAGAGCTTTCTGTTCTTGATTTGGACCAGAACAAAATTGGCGACTCTCCTGTTGAATATAGATCATCTCTGTACAAATTAATCGAAGAAAATGAACTTGCTTACCTATTTTTGAAAAGTCCCGCCATTAAAATTTATGAAAAAATCAATGAAGTCCTGAGCACCCAGAAAGTGATGGTCGTGGATGAATTCCCATTAATCAAAGAGAATCAGCCATCACGCGTTTCGCTGCTCTATCCTGCAGTCATTCCTGTAATCCTGATTCTGGGCTGGTTTTTTATCAAGAAGAGAAGGAGTCGTTTATCATGAATTACATTTGGAAGGAATGGCTTGAACAGTCACGCGGGAAGGGTCTCTGGCTTGGCCTTGCCATGGTCATACTATCGTCCATGTTTCTTTTAATGGAAGCTCGTTCTTATCCAGATGAACTCGGATTCGATGCCTTTCTTCTCTCGCTCTATGATATGAATATTTTCCTTGTACCTATCTTTGCGCTCTTCATTTCCTCCTTTTCGATTTTTCAGGAAAAAGAGCTTAAGACATCAATGATCCTGTTGACGAAAAAGGAATCGAACCGCAGCCTGATGCTAAAAAAAAGCATCGCCATCCAAACAGTCGTCATCGGCACATTTGTTGCCTGGTACTTCGTGTTAGCCATCATGATGAAGTGGTTCCTGCAATTCCAGCTTTCCAGCTTTCTTTATTTTGTGGCAACCGTTGTTGTCCTGCTGCTGATTTTTAATCAGCTTGGACTGTTTTTAGGAAATATCACAAACACGAAAATGCAGCTGATCGGAGCAACCATCTTCACCTGGTTCCTGGTCGTCTTCCTGATTGACCTGGCATTCATCCAATATGTTCCGTCTGTATCCTATGAAAATGTCAAACTGTTTTCATGGCTCTATTTCCTGGATCCATTGCACACCTTGCGCTTTTACCTGGAAACATCACTCGGCTTATTCTCGCTGAACAATATGTCGAGATTGATGGAAAAAATGATCTGGATGGCACCATGGAAGTTTCTCTTGATTGACCTGGGCTTCTGGCTGATCTTATTTTTCGAGCTCTCCATCCTGTTCCGCAGCAAGGGGGATAAATCATGATCGAAATCAAAGGACTAACTCAGTCTTATAAAAATAAACAAGTCTTAAAGGATATCAATCTTACCATCGAAAAAAATGAATACTGTGCCCTGGTTGGCCGTAATGGCGCGGGTAAATCGACGCTGATCCGTTCAATCCTTGGCCTGCAGGCTGTTAAAAACGGAGAAATTACTCTAGGAGGCTATTCGAATAAAAAGGGAGACTGGAAGAAAATCGTTTCCTACCTTCCAGAAAAGTTCCACCTCTATCCACACCTTACCGGGGAGGAAAATATGCGTTTCTTCGCGTCCCTGGGTTCAAATGATATCGATGAAAAAAAAATCGAGGAAAAATTGAAGCTTGTCTCGCTTTGGGACGATCGCAATAACCAGGTAAAGGGTTACTCAAAAGGAATGCTGCAGCGCCTTGGCCTTTGCGTCATGCTGTACTATGACACAGATGTCCTGATCCTTGATGAACCGACGAGCGGACTCGACCCGCTTGGACGTGAGGAGATTTTACAAATTCTGAAATCCCTTACCGGCAAAACGATCTTCATGGCCTCGCACCACATGGACGAAATCAAGCAGATCTGCACGCATGTAGCCTTTTTAGAGGACGGGCAGATGACAAAGTACACGGTGGATGAATTTATGAATGAACATTTAAAAGGAGCGGATTCAAAATGAAAAAATTAATGTTTGGCTTTATGTTGCTCATATTGATTTTATCCGGCTGCAGCTCAGGTTCAGATTATGAATTCAGCTTAAAACAAGCACCTAAACAGAAAGCTGGCGAAAGCTATCCGGTGGTCATTGAAATCTTAAAGGATGGCAACCCAGCTGAAGGCCTTGAATTCACCGCTTACCTCGAGATGGCAAAAATGGACCATGGGACGATTGAATTAACGTTTGAAGATAAAGGCAATGGCGTATACGAATCCAGCGTTGAACTGCCGATGGCAGGAGAATGGCTCGCTACTATCGAGGGTGAAGCAGATGGCAGTACATTCGAACACGTGATTACATTTGAAGTGGAAAAGGACTGATGCTCAAATGAAAATCAAGATTTTATTTATCCTGACCATGCTTCTGATTGCCCTTTTGCTTAGCGGCTGCCAGCAGGACGAAAAGGATCCTGCCAAGGGAAGCACTACTTCTGCAGAAAACGAAGCCATTGATCAGACTCCAGCCGATGAAAATGGTTTTACAGCAGACGATAAAGTCGTCACCATCGACGGAAAGGTGCTTTCCTATGAGGATCTGCAATTTTACCAGCTGATGAACAAGGTCGAGATTGAATTAAACCGCCAGCAGGACGAACAGAAGCTCCAGGGCGATGAGCTTGAGGATAAGCTGGCCTATTGGGATGAACAGCTTAAATATCATGATAACTTTAATGTTAATCTATCGAAAATGATTGAACAGCACGCCATGTACCTGCTGACTAAGGAAAAGGGGCTAAAGGTAGAGGGAAATGCTATTACTGACGCGATCAAGGAGTTTTCCGCCAAAATCGAGCAATATGAGCCTGCCGCAAAGCTTGTCGCGGACTTTCCAGAGGATGCCTATCAAAATCGGCTGAACAGCTTCTTCACTGAAAAACTGCTCACCCAGAAAATTTATGAAACCTTGAAGTCAGATGTGGTAAAAGAAAAGCCGAATGCTTCCGAAAAAGAAATTGCCTATGACACATCGAAGAAATATGAGGAACTATATCAGTCCCAAATATCCAGTTTGGATATCAAAATCAATGCAGCCGATAAGGAATAGTTCCGTTTTTGAAACTTAAACCGTACTGCAGAGAGTTTTTCCTTTTGGTAAAAAGAAGCCAAGGTCCTGAAGTATTTTCCATAAAACACAAAAAACCACAACCCCCGCGGGCTGTGGTTTTTCATTTCGTCAATAATGCCAGCTTACCATTCGTGGCTTTCAAAAGCTCTGCTGGAGGAAGCTCGACCTGAAATCCGATTTTACCAGCGCTGACGATTATCGTTTCCAATTCCTCGGCGGTGGCATCCAAGATGGTTGGATAGTTCTTCTTCATGCCAATCGGGGAACAGCCGCCACGAATATAACCAGTGAACTTTTGGATGTCCTTAACCGGCAGCATCTCCACATTCTTTTCGCCCGCTTCCCTGGCCGCCTTCTTCAGGTCCAGTTCCGCCTCAACAGGAATGATGAAGACATAAAGATTCTTGCTTGCCCCCACTGCGACAAGTGTTTTGTATACCTGAGCGGGATCCTTGCCAATCTTCCCGGCAACGGCGACACCGTCTATTTTTCCGTCATTCGCATCATAGGTGAGAATCTCATACTGCACCTTTTGCGTATCAAGGATTCTCATCGCATTCGTTTTAACCTTAGCCATCCCTCTTCCTCCTAAACTGAAGGTACTTAGGATAATTTTACCTTATATGATCAGAGATGTTCAATCCTGCCCCACCGTGCCACTCTCAAGGCTTTCTTCGTGATGGTATGCCGTTACTGGCTTTCTTCCGACTGAAATATACATTATGCCCGCTTTTTCAGCAGCCTTAAGGTCATAGCAATTCCGGCCGTCAAAAAGGACCGGCTCCCTCATATACAAATCGAAGCGCTGCACATCGTACTCCATGATTTGCGGCCATTCTGTCATGATAAAAGCAACATCCGCTCCCTTGATGGCGGCATCCACATTACCTGAGTAATAAAGCCTGCTGCCGTAAATCTCTTCTACTTTTTTCAGTGCGGCTGGATCATAGACCGATACGTCTGCACCTTCCTCCAACAGCTGGGCGATCAACTCCATTGCCGGGGCTTCCCGTATATCATCCGTATGCGGTTTGAATGCGGTACCCAGCACTGCGGCACGCTTCCCCTTCAAGGACCCCATTATCTCTTTTGCCTTCACAAACAGCTGCTGCTTTTGCCTGCTGTTCACCTCGATGACAGACCTCAATATTTTAAAATCATACCGATAGTACTGTGTCAGCTTTTCCAGCGCCTTTGTATCCTTTGGGAAACACGAGCCGCCGTAGCCAATTCCCGCTTTTAAAAACTGGCTGCCGATCCGCTGGTCCATGCCCATCCCCTTCGCGACATCCTCGATATTGGCGCCAGTGTGTTCACACAGATTGGCAACTTCATTGATAAAACTAATTTTTGTCGCCAGAAAGGCATTTGAAGCATATTTGATAAGCTCCGCACTGCGGACATCCGTCTGCAGAACAGGCAAACCAAAAGGTTCATAAATCCTTGCAACCTTGCCGCCCGCCTCACAGTCCTCCGCACCGATGACGATGCGGTCTGCATGGAAAGTATCCAGGATTCCGGATCCCTCACGCAGGAACTCCGGATTCGAAACAACATCTACCTTCAAGCCTTGCGGGACCTGTTTTTTTAATAACCTGGCAATTCTTTGATTTGTCCCTACAGGAACTGTACTTTTGATGACAATAATCGCCTCTTGAACTAAATTGGCACCAATGTCCGCTATTGCTGCTTCCAAATATTCGAGATTCGCCGACCCATCTTCATTTTCCGGTGTTCCTACAGCGACAAAGATATAATCAGCGTTCGTATAAGCTGTTTGAACATCAGCGGTAAAATGGAGCCTTCCCGCTTTGAGATTTTTTTGAAGCATAGCCTCGAGCCCCGGCTCATAAATCGTGCACTGCCCTCCAGAAAGAGTCCTGATTTTCTTTTCATCTATATCAAAACACGTTACCTTATAGCCTACTTCAGCAAAACAAACACCCGTAACAAGGCCAACATACCCTGTTCCGACGACTGTGATTTCCATATTGGCCCTCCTTTGCTCTAATGTACTTATTTTATCATGGCAGACAGCATTTCCCCTTTATTCCGCCCTTTTTGGTAAAAACTTGTCTACCTCTTATACGTGCAGGGTAATAGAAAAATGATTTCCGTACATGTTTTTCGTAAAAAAGGAAAAATTAGTTATTATGAAGATTTTTAAGGAGGATTGTTCATGAACGATTACAATTCCAAATTACCGCGTTTTCCTGAACCTTTTTGGCGTAAAACTGCAGAGCTTCCCTCTTTCCCAAAACTGCAGGAGGATTTAACGGTTGATGTAGCAGTAGTGGGCGGCGGCATTACCGGCTTGACCTCGGCCTATCTGCTGGCAAAGGCAGGAGTCAAGGTGGCGGTGATTGAAGCCGGCACGATTTTAAATGGGACAACCGGCCATACGACCGCAAAGGTCACACCACAGCATGGTCTCATTTATGACGAACTGATCAGCCATTTTGGCGAGGAAAAAGCACGCCTGTACTATCAGGCTAATTATGACGCGATGCAATTTGTCAAAAACCTCGTCAAGGACGAACAGATTGATTGCGACTTAACCGAAGAGGATGCATATGTCTACACGAATTCTGAAAAAGAAATGGAGAAACTGCTCAAGGAATTTAAGGCTTATGAAAAGCTGGGCGTTATTGGTGGCGAGTATGTTTCCGAGATCCCAATCCCGGTAGAAGCCAAAGCGGCTGTTGTCATGCGCAATCAGGCACAGTTCCACCCTTTGAAGTTTTTAAAGCATCTGGTTGAACAATTTACTGAACTGGGCGGGCAAATCTTTGAAAATACAACAGCAGCCGATATGGAAGAAGGCGATGAGCCAGTTGTAACGACCAGAGACAACCATAGGGTCAATTGCAATCAACTGATCATCAGCTCGCACTTTCCTTTTTACGATTTAAAAGGATTTTACTTTTCGCGCATGCAAGTGAATCGCTCCTATGTACTTGCGGTCAAGACTGAAAAAGAGTTTCCTGGTGGCATGTACATTAACGCAGAAACTCCTACTAGGTCGCTTCGCTTCACAGATTGGAATGGCGAAAAGCTAGTCCTGTTTGGCGGCGACAGCCATATCACCGGTCAGGAAGATAACACCCATCAGTATTATGAAGCACTTGAAGCGTTCGCTTCACAAACTTTTGGGATAAAGGAAATCCCGTTCCGCTGGTCTGCACAGGACCCAACAACGCTTGATAAAATTCCATTCGTCGGAAAATACTCATCAAGCACGGACAATATTTTTGTCGCAACAGGCTACCGCAAATGGGGCATGACGAATGGAATCAATGCAGCTCTTCTGATGACAGACCTTGTTTTGAAAAGGGACAATCCTTACAAGGATTTATTTGAACCGCAAAGATTCCATGCCAGCCCAGACATTGCGACCTTCGTTACCGATAATGCCACAGTCGCGAAGGAATTGATTAAAGGAAAATTCGACCGTCCATCGACCAATCCAGAAAGCCTTGGCAATGAAGAAGGCGCTGCAGTTACAGTAAACGGAAAACGCGCCGGAGCCTATCGAGACGAAAACGGACAACTGCACGTCGTCGACACCACCTGCACGCACATGGGCTGCGAATTGAAGTGGAATAACGGCGAACGCACATGGGACTGCCCATGCCACGGCTCACGCTTCTCCTATAAAGGAGATGTTATCGAAGGGCCAGCAGAGCTGCCATTGGAGAAAGTGGATTTAGAATAAGAGAAGCCGCCATTCAGGTTTGAGTGGCGGCTTTTTCGCTTGATCGCTTACATAAAGTTTCATTCTATTAAATGATATGCTTCTTGATAAAGTGATACGCCTTACTGGTTAACACAAACGCCGCCTTACGCTTACTAGTAAAATAGCGCATATTACTAGTAATAAATTGCACACTACTAGTAATAAACCTCAAATTACCAGTAATAAAACGCACATTACTAGTAATAAACCGTCTTTACTAGTAGATCAGAGCCCCTTACTTTTAAACAAACCGCTTTTACCAGTTAATTAAAGCACATCATGTATCCTAACTTAGAAAAATAACCCTGCTAAGCAGGAAAATAAGTATTCACATTCGTTTTTAACGAAAAACGTTAATTTTTTTCCGCTAAAAGCGTCTTATGGATCCAGATGCTTGCCTGCATCCCATCGCCCATCGCAATTGTGACCTGTTCAGAATGCGCGACGACGTCTCCTGCCGCCCAGACATGCTCCACATTCGTCATTTTGGTCCGCGGGTCGACAAGGATATGCTTGTTTTCATGAAGTTCCACGCCAAGCTGCTGTGCGAGCTGCGACTTCACTTCATTTCCTCCGAAGGCAATAAAGCCGCGCTCAGATGTTAGCTGATCTCCGTTTGCAAGGATGACTCCCCTGAAATCTGGTCCATCTGCCAAAACCTTCTCGATTGGCCCATCGACATACTCGATTCCCTTTTCCTCCATAGCGGTCTTCTTTTCCTCATCGACTTCTGTTCGTTCATGGTTCACATACGTAATTTTATTGGAAAAATAGCTTAAAGTAAGCGCCATATTCGCTCCGACATTTCCCGCTCCCATCACGATCGTGGTTTTGTCCTTCACTTCATAACCGTCACAATCCGGGCAGACGTAAACACTGATACCAAGAGTCTGCATCAAATTCGGGAAGGGAGGGACCCGATCCATAATCCCTGTTGCTAGCAGCAGCCTTTTCGCTTTGTGGGTTTCACCGCTATCAGACTCTATTTCAAATCCAGATGCCGTTTTCCTGGCATTTGCTGCCTTGCCTTTAACGAACTCGACACCGAGTCTTTCAGCTTGCTGACGGCCAATCTCCCTCAATTTCGGCCCGCTGATTCCATCAGGATAACCGAGAATATTGTGGTAGCTATGGCAAATGGCTGATCGCCCATCTCCCGAATCGAGCACCATCGTTTTATGATTATATCGGCCGAGCTGGATTGCAGCTTGAAGGCCCGCAATCCCACCTCCGATAATGAGGCAATCATACATTTCATTACACCATCCTCTAAAAAGAATCATAGTAGCATATTTCCCTTTTCGAGGAGGGGTAATCCGGTATTTGCGAAACTCCGTTGTTTTTGAAGTCCAACATGGCAATCATTGATGTAGTATTTGACTGTGATTCCTGTGTCATTTACATTAATTTCTACGAAAAGTGGATTTATTTCTACGGTTATCTTATTTCTACGGTTACCCGGTTAATTTCTACAGTATTATAGATAATCACTGCAAAATTGCCCCATAATCCCTATAATTTCCATTTCATTGGAAAATCCACACCCTCTAATTTTCTCGAACGCACTCAATATATTACCTTAGCACTATGAATTCAGTTATAATAAAAGTGAGGTGGATATTTATGACAAATACAATGGTGAAAAAACCAAAAGTCCTGCTTTTTGTATTTTTAGCCTCATTGATTCTGCTATCAAACTACACGCTTTATCGAACCTCTATGTTCGGCCCGGTTCCAGATGGAGCTGTCTTAGGTTCATTGCTTGATTTACTGATCATATTCCCTCTTCTGACCTACTTCATGATTATCCGCAAACGGTATTCGCTTAAATATCTAGGTATTGTGATTTTCGCTGGTTTTGCTGCTGCTTACTTTATAGTCCCTCAGCAGCATTTAGCGGAGTACTCCATCCTTCCCTACTTGCTGATGGTTTCTGAAGGTGCATTCCTGCTGCTTGAGCTTTATATCGCCTACACCGTGATTGCCAGACTGCCAAAGCTTTTAAAAGAGTACAAAAGTTTAAGCAAGCAAAACTCATTTTTCCTCTTTAATGTGAAAAATGCGGTTGAAAAACATTTACCAGGAAACAAGACAGCACTGATTTTCACCACAGAGTTTTCCTTATTCCATTACGCGCTGTTCTCCTGGAAAAAGAAAATCCACATTAATGGCGGCCAGGCTTTTACCTATCATAAAAAAACAAGCGTAAATGCTGTAAATATTATGCTGATCCACGCAATTGCCATTGAGTCGATCGGGCTGCACTACTACCTGCATAGTTGGAACGCCGTCGTTTCATATTTACTGCTGTTCCTGAATTTGTATGGAATCTTATTTTTCATCGCCGAAATCCAGGCAATTCGTCTGACTCCTTATCTGCTTACTGACAATCATCTACTGCTGCAAACAGGTTTTTCAAAGAGCATGCACCTTCCGTTAAGTCAGATAAAAGAATTTAAATACTATGTGGGACCAGAGAAATTCAGCCGTAAGGAAATGGCTGAACTGTACGATGCGAGAGTCGCTGATTTTATTGTGGAGAAGCCGGCATTTGAAATCCTTCTTCATGAACCCCAAGAACTGCATTTGATATACGGTTTGAAACGGAAAGTGACGCGGATCGTCTTGAATGTCGACGAATCGGCAGCCTTTTACTCGCAGGTAAAAAAAGCATTAGAAAGCGATGACTCCATCTAGAATCATCTCAAGCAAAAAACCCGGCCTATCCAGACCGGGTTTCGTTGTTTTTATGCGTTATATACTTCTACAATCTTCTCAAATGATAGCTCAGCGGTGCTGTCATATACAAGGTCAGCGTTCTCGAAGCTTTCC
>NZ_JBAVFI010000527.1:0-9612 GCF_049588175.1 Mesobacillus sp. | reverse complement strand
CTCGTGCACTATCCAAATATGGATTATGCCTGCTGCGGCCTAATTAAGCAGTTAAAGGGGTAAGGCATCATGATGTTTGCAACCGACCTGGACAGGACCATTATTTATTCAAGGAAGGCACTTGAGGATTTAGGTCCCTCTATTGATGGCCAACTGCGTGCGGTCGAAAAAAAGGAAGGCAAGTCTATTGCCTTCATGACACAGAAAGCGTTTGAGGAGCTCGAAGAAATTTCGCATGATCTATTGCTTGTGCCAGTAACGACCAGGACGACAAATCAGTTTAAGAGAATTTTTATTTTTGAGGAGCATATTCCTGTAAAGTATGCGATTACTTTTAATGGCGCAGAGATCTTATATGAAGGAAATCCTCTTCCGGATTGGCGCGCAGGAATTTCTGAGAGATTGAAACAGGAAAGTGCCTCTATTGAAGAATTAAAGGAAATACTTAATAGGAATATTTTCCAAGTCAAGGGTGAACTAAAATCCGCAGACGGCCTTTTCTTATATTATCTGCTCGAGGAAAAACTTACAGCTCATCAGATCCAAGAATTTAAGAGAGCGGCCTCTGCATATGGCTGGAAAGTTTCCTACCAGGGGCGGAAACTTTATTTTATGCCTAACCCAATCAGCAAAGGCGAAGCAGTATCCTTTGTAAAAGAGAGGGAAGGAATAAGTACATTGATTGGTGCGGGGGACTCACTTTTGGATGAAGACCTCCTGGTAAAATGTGACCATAGTTTTATCCCTGCCCATGGCGAACTTGCCAATGACAATGGATTGTTGTCTTATATTGATACAGAACAGCGAGGGGCGTTAGCTGGAGAGGAAATACTGGAAAAAATACGCATCATAATCAACGGGAATGTTTAAAAATGCTGAGCTTATTCATTGCCTTCCGGACTAAAAAAAACAGACAGGCAAAAGAGCCGTACATGAATAAAAAAACGGTGCCAAAATGAACAAAACCTGCATTCACCGGCATGATTAAGAGAGAAAATATGAATGAATAGAAGAGCAAGTCAAAGAGAACGAGGCCGCCGGAGCACATTGCCTGCCGGACATCCCGAATTTCAATGTGCAGCTCTTCAGCGGGGGGCCTTTTATATAAGAAACGCATGTGAAGTCCACCTTCCTGATTGTGGTACTCAACTATATGCATGGACAAGAATAAAGGTGAAAAATCCGTAATTCTGAGGTTTTATGAAACTTTTAGACGGTTTCATCCGTACTAGCTATTACAAAACGGGAAAAATGAGCTTTATGTATGTTATGATGGTAAATAAAGGCTGTTACTTTTATTTGTTGTTCTCTCTCAGACGGAAACAATGGGGAACAAAAGAGGCCTATGTTTATAAATGGGAAATTTGACTTTCTCTCTTAGTAGGAAGTGATTTTATGTATCCATCAATCAACCAATTACAAATACATACATTACCTGTTACATATGACAATTGGTTAAGCATTGTCGAGAAAAAGGCAAGTGAGCGCCAGCTTTTTAGGAAAGAGGGGACAGCCTTGCACATTGGCCAGGTCCTTGCCAGGTTCATTGGCATACCTCTTGATGAAGACGAGTATTACAACCAGCTTTTTGATTATGTGCAAAAACATGGTCTTATCTTATTAAGTGAAGATTCACTTGATAAAACAATTGATAACGCACATTTCCAGTCAATCCAAAAAATTATTAATATCAATAAAGAACAGAATCTTTCTATAAATCGGTTTGTCGCCTTCCTGGATGGCGAAAAATTGATTATATCTTCGAGTAATTCGCTTATTCACAGGAAAATCAGGGAAGCAGCAATCGGTATGGTCGAATTGTTTGCCCGCACCGAGGAAGGCGGATTGAAGAGCCCAGAGTTACGAAGGATACTAGTTGATGTCATTAAGTGGTCGTTCAATCATCTTGAAACACCTTTGAAGAATGCAAATCCTGAGAACAACATGCCAGGCTTCTTGTGGTATGGCAATTTCAACAAAAGCCATCAGTACTTCCTTTATTTCATAATGAAAATTGGGTGTGATATTGTTTCTTTCACTCCTGAAGGAAATGATGTGTTTTCACTTGCAGATCCTCAAAAAGAGCAATCTTTTGTTCATTCTTTTCCTGAAAAGAAGGGTCCTGATCCCTTTCCAATGGAAAAGAGAAAGCGGACGGCAACGGTTGCTTACAGGGCATCCCGAGAAATCGAGAACATTTTGAACCATGAGGGCTCGGGCCTTTATAAGCCGTGGCAGCTAAGAGACTATGAGCCATCTTCCGTAACTTTGAAGACAACCTATGATGAACTGTTTTTACTTGCCAGGGAAAAAGCAATGATACGGCCGAATTTTGAAGTGAAGAATGGGACAGTCAAGATTCCTGCCCTCTTCTCAAAAATTAATGGCGTCAGCAGGAGCCGCCGGGAATATTGGGATCGCCTTCACGCCTTAATGGGGTATGAGAATGCAGTGCTGATTAAGAGCTTTCCATTTTCATCAGGTGCCAATAGTGATTTCCGCTTTCACTATCGAAATGCATTAGGGATAGACGGACTGCTTGATCCTGTTAAAATGGCTGGCACTCATTATTGGAAGTATAATCACTTGCCAACTGGACTCCAAAAGGGTCTGGCAGTTGCCATCAGAAACCTTTGCGCTAGTCCTAAAATAAAACCTCAGCATCATGAAAATGAAGAGGAGTTAAGAATTTATCTTTTCACCCAGGCTATGCAGGTGCCGGAAAATATTTTAAAGATGCTGCAAAAGTTTGATTATTCCCAGGACATTCCAAAGCTGATTTTATACAACAATGAACTTAATGGGACGATGACAAGATCTGATGCCGCACTGCTGTTATTGATGAACCAACTTGGCGTTGACCTGGTCATATACAATCCTCCTGGGCATAATGATATCGAGAATTTTATCGATGCAAGTGCTTTTGATTCCCATTGGCTCGAGGATGTGGTTTTTGAACAGGAATTCAAAGAACCATCGATCATTAAGAAAGTTCTTTTTCAAGGAATATTAAAAAATTTAAGGGGAGATTGACTTGATGAACCAAACACAGAATCAAGATATCAGCCTTGCAACTGCAAATCCTGACGATAAATTATCCGAAGCAACGGTTTCGGATTTAAAGCTTGCCCTTCGGAATGAGCCGGAAGTACAGAAACTTGCACGCAGCATCGATGAGCGTGACCAGATTCACATCCTCGAGTTTGGTAAAGAGCCTGCAGTTGAAATTTCCAGATTTTCTGACCAGATCCTTGGAAATATGCGGACGACTAAGGTAGAGGATTCTGGAGAACTTTTGAAACAGCTTGGTAAAATCATGGATCGCTTCGATAAGAAGGATTTTGAGAAAACATCTGGAGGCTTGTTTGGCAAGCTGTTCAAAAAAAGCGAGAAGCTTGTTGAAAAGCTTTTTGGCAAGTACCAGACAATGGGCAAAGAGATTGATAATGTTTATGTTGAAATCTCCAAATACCAGAGTGAGATGGTCGAATCAACAAACATGCTTGAGAGTATGTACGATCAAAACTATCAATTTTATATGACGCTTGAAAAATATGTTGTGGCTGGAGAACTTAAGCTGAACGAACTGAAATCAAACGAGCTTCCGCAGCTTGAAGCAAAAGCCGCGGCAGGTGACCAGATGGCATCCATGCAGCTTGATACTCTTCGCAATGCTGTTGAGCTGCTTGAACAGAGAATTTATGATCTGGAAATGGCTAAAATGGTGGCCTTGCAGACAGCCCCGCAAATCAGGCTGCTGCAGCGAGGAAACACAAAGCTGATCGGAAAAATTAATTCTGCCTTTGTTACAACAATTCCTATTTTCAAGAACGGCTTGATTCAGGCTGTCGCTGCTAAAAGACAGAAACTTGTGGCAGATTCCATGAATGAGCTTGACCGCCGCACAAATGAGATGCTTGTAAGGAATGCCCAGAACATCTCTAGCCAAAGTGTTGATATTGCCCGTCTTTCAGGTGCTCCGAGCATTAAAATTGAAACTATTGAAGAAAGCTGGAATATCATCATGAAGGGCATGCAGGAAACAAAGTCCATAGAGGAAGAAAACAAGCGCCTCAGAGAAGAGGGTACAAAACGCTTGATGCAGCTCCAGGAAAATTTTAAAAAAATGAAGCAGCAATAAAGATACTCTGCTCATTTTTATTGGCTCTTTCCGTAATCGCTCATATAAGTGAAACTCGGAAAAGAGCCTGATAAATAAATCAACTAAAATACTTAGAAGAGGTGAAGGTAATGGCTATTAATTTACAAAAAGGTCAGCGCGTTGATTTAACAAAAGGAAATCCGGGACTTTCTAAAATTATGGTTGGTCTAGGCTGGGATCCTGTCCAAAAGAGCGGCGGAGGCGGAGGTCTGTTCGGCGGCCTATTCGGCGGCGGAGGCAGCGGAGCGAATGTTGACTGTGACGCATCTGTCATCATGCTTGGTGCAAACGATAAATTGCAAAATAATAACGATGTAATCTACTTCGGTAATCTCAAAAGCAAAGACGGCAGCGTAACTCACTCTGGTGATAACTTGACTGGAGATGGGGATGGAGATGACGAGCAGGTTTCAATCGAGCTTAATAAGGTTCCAGGCCATGTGGAAAAATTAGTATTTGTCGTAAATATTTATGATGCTGTAAAGCGCAAACAGCATTTTGGAATGATTCAAAATGCATTTATCAGGGTCGTAAATCCGAATAGCAATCAGGAATTAATTAAGTACAACTTAACTGAAGACTACAGTGGCAAGACAAGCTTGATTGTCGGTGAAATTTATCGTCACGGCAATGAGTGGAAATTCGGTGCTGTTGGCACTGGAACAAATGCTTCGGGCTTAAGCGAAGTAGTTCGTTCTTATAGTTAATATTTTTTTATGGAAAAATTTTGCTGCTAAATTGAGGGGTGAATGGAATGGGAATCAACCTGTCAAAAGGTCAACGGATTGATCTGACAAAAACGAACCCCGGGCTGACGCGTGTGATTGTCGGCCTGGGGTGGGATACAAATCGCTATACCGGTGGCAGCAGCTTTGATCTTGATGCCTCCGCTTTTTTAGCAGATGAAAATGGAAAGTGCAAGCAGGATTCCGATTTCATTTTTTATAATCAGCTTCAGCATCCGAGCGGGGGTGTCGAGCATACTGGTGACAACCGGACAGGTGAAGGCGATGGGGACGATGAGCAAATCATGATCGATTTCTCCAAAGTACCATCTCATGTACACAGGATTGCCATCGCAGTCACAATACATGATGCCGAACAAAGAAGGCAAAACTTTGGCCAAGTCTCAAACGCATTTGCCAGAGTAGTAAATGAAGAAAATGGCCAGGAAATTCTGAGGTTTGATCTTGGTGAAGATTTCTCGGTTGAAACAGCGGTTGTCATTTGCGAATTATACCGCAACGGCAGCGAGTGGAAATTCAATGCCATCGGCAGCGGCTTTTCAGGTGGATTAGCTGAACTTTGCCGAAATTTTGGGCTTGATGTTTAAATGATAGACCAACCCCGTTCTTTATTGAATGGGGTTTATTTTTTTTTGGGGCAATTCATTTCACTGAATTACTTCGTACCAGGTCCCTTCCTAAAATTCTCAGCCAACAGACAAACTTCCATATGTTATAATTTTAATAGTTTACAAACCTCGGTTTTTCTTAAACAGGCCCTAAATTACTTCTCTGGATTACACCTCAGGAAAGGGAGATAATCAATGCGGAAAATTGCTCAGGTTTTCATGGTTATCATACTTTCCTTTACTCTGCTCGGAAGCTCAAATGCAAATATGGATGGTATTTTTCTCAATGATTTCCCGAAACATTCCATATTACTTCATTTAATAGATAAGGAATCTGTAAGTCTCATAGGACAGATGATCGTCCTGCCTGAAGATGATTTTGACCAAAAAGAGGCTGCTGGCATTATTAACAGAATTGCGATGCTTCCTGATTCAATGCTGAAAAGAGCTGTTAATCAAAATATTAGAGTTAAATTATTTGAAGGGAATTTGACGGATAATCCTTCAGCTCGGCATTTGAAGGGTGTCATTCCCAGAGGCTACACAACTAATCGGACTTGGGACCAAGTGCCGGGGATTGGCGGATCAAGGACGGTACTTGTGAAAATTGGCAGCAGCGATAAGGGGAAGGGACACAGCTCTGTTAATCTGGAATTGCATGAATTGGCTCATTCGCTTGACCGCCATGTTTATGGAGGAATAAGGAAGAAAGAGCAATTTTTGAAGATTTGGCGACATGAAAGCCGGCTATTGTTTCCTGGGCGTGCGTATTTTCTGGACTATCCGGAAGAATATTTCGCAGAAAGCTTTGCGATGTTTTACATTGGCGGCATGCCAACCCGGCTTTTACAGCAGGCCGCACCCCAAACCTATCAATATATTAAAAGTCTAAATTAAGAGCTGTATGAAATCCATTCATGCGGCTTTTCTCTATTACAATCATAATCGCGCTCTCAGTAAGCAAAAAAAAAATTTGTTTTATGTGAGTGGATTTCGACTCGAATAAGTTTATTTGCTAAAATGAAGGAATAAAAGGTTGTCTGAAAGGCGGGGTAATTCATGAAACAGTATTTAGAACTATGTGAACATGTATTGAAAACCGGTGTGGAAAAAGAGGATCGGACAGGTACCGGTACGATCAGCACCTTTGGTTATCAGATGCGGTTTAATCTTCAGGATGGATTTCCTTTGCTTACCACAAAAAAACTTCATGTAAAATCGATTATCCATGAGCTTCTTTGGTTTCTTGACGGGGATACGAATGTTAAATACCTCCAGGACAATGGTGTCCGCATTTGGAATGAATGGGCTGATGAAAACGGGAATCTTGGACCTGTATATGGACATCAGTGGCGATCATGGTCAGGTGCAGATGGGAAGACGGTTGACCAGATATCAGAATTGATTGATACAATTAAAACAAATCCAGATTCCAGGAGGATGATCGTCAATGCCTGGAATGTGGCCGAAATTAATAAAATGGCTTTGCCACCCTGCCACTGTATGTTCCAGTTCTATGTTGCCGATGGCAAGCTATCCTGCCAACTATATCAGAGGTCGGCTGATGTATTTTTAGGAGTTCCATTCAATATAGCTTCCTATGCTCTGCTTACTTTGATGATTGCACAGGTTTGCGATCTAGAACCTGGTGAATTCATCCACACATTCGGGGATACTCATATTTACACAAATCATCTTGAACAGGTTAAGCTTCAGCTTACACGCGAGCCTAAACCATTGCCACAGATGAAAATTAACCCTGAAGTACAATCAATCTTTGATTTTAAATTTGAAGATTTTGAGCTGGTCAATTATGAAGCACATCCACATATTAAAGGGGCTGTAAGTGTATGATTTCTCTTATTTGGGCTATGGATGAAAACCGCGTAATCGGACTTCATAATGAGCTTCCATGGAGACTTCCTGAGGATCTTAAGTTTTTTAAGCGTGTAACGATGGGGCACCCCATCGCGATGGGCAGGAAAACGTATGAATCAATAGGAAAGCCCCTTCCAGGAAGAGAAAATATCGTCATAACACGGGATGAAACGTTCCGCCCTGAAGGCAGTGTCATCATGAACTCAATTGAGGAGCTATTGGAATATACAGCAAAGAAGGATGATGAGGTTTTTGTCATTGGCGGAGCGGAAATTTTCAAAGAAGTCCTGCCTAAAGCGGATAGGCTGTATCTAACCATGATTCATGAGCAGTTTGAAGGGGATACATACTTCCCTGTGTTTGACATCGATAAATGGCAGCTGGAAACCAGGGAAAAGGGTTTAAAGGATAATAAAAATCCATATGACTATGAGTTTTTGATTTATAAACGAAAATAATGGATGAGCAGCCCCTGTAATATGGGCTGTTTTTTTATGTGGATTTTCTGATTCATATAGTTTTAACTGTTTAAATCCATTATAATGTCTACAGAAAAACTTTAGGAGGAAATAATGCTTCGATTAATTGCGTGTTTTTTGTATATGGGCGGCTATCTCGTCTGCAGTATACCCAAGCTTTCAAGAATAAAAAAGTTGCCGGTAGATATGCCGCTTGAACAAAGAACTCTTCTTATTCATGAAACACCCAAAAGTTGGTCTAAAACATTCATGGCATTAACTGGGTCTGAAGTAAAGGTAAAAGGGAGCCACTATATTCCAGATGGACCTGTCCTATTTGCAAGCAATCATGAAGGGGATTTTGATATACCCGTCCTGATTAGCAGTATTGATAAGCCTTTTGGCTTTATTTCAAAAGTAGAAGTTAAGAAGATACCTATTCTTTCTTCATGGATGGAAGCTATTCATTGCGTTTTTATAGACCGGAAGAACCGCGAAAAAGCAGCAGGATCCATTTTGTTTGGAGTAGAATTATTGAGAAATAGACATTCTCTTGTCATTTTTCCAGAAGGAACAAGAAGCAAGGGTGGTCCCATTGGACTTTTCAAGGCAGGTGGCTTCAGGCTAGCGAAGGATTCTGGTGTTCCGATTGTCCCTATTTCGATTGAGGGAACAGCGGATGTTTTTGAGAAAAATGGCAGGCTGATTAAACCAGCGAAAATTACAGTCACCATTTGCCGTCCTATTTACAGCCATGAATATAAGGATAAAGAGTTAATCGAACTTGCTGGTTTTGTTCGTGATATCATTATCGACTCCAGGAAGGTAAAGCGGATCGCATCATAATTTTCACAGTAAAAAACCCTGCAAAAAGTACAGGGGTCAGCTTGTCGACATAGTTACAGTTCACCGATCAGTTATTGAAACCCTGTTGATTGGAGCGGAAGGCGCGTAGACTCTTCCGAAAATGCTAACGCATTTCCATCCTGCGTGGGCAGATTCGAGGAAGCAGTTCAGTGTCCTGCGGGATCCACTGGACAGGTGAGACCCCGCAGACGCCAACGGCGGCGAGGAGGCTCAGCGCCAGCCCCTAGAAGAATTTGCTTATGAAAAAGCCGGCAGCAGGGCTTTTTCATAATTCTTCCGCGGAAAGCGAAGCGACTGGAGCGGAAATCAACAGAACTGGTTTACTTCCCAATCAAAATAAAAAGACTGTAGACAAGCTCGCTTTCATCGAGTTTGTCTACAGTCTGCCCCCTGCAAAAAAATGCAGGGGTTTCGGCAGGCAGGCTAATTTAGTACAAGGAAATCCGGCTGGATGAAATTCATTGATCAATTATTCGAATTGAGCCAGGCTATCCATCATCTGTGTAAATTCGGCTGGGATGCAAAAATCATCAGGATGAAAATTTGCGCGAATCCATTTTACCATTTCCAATGGACTGTTGAAGAATTCACCGCTCGTGTCGCTTTTGCGAATCATGTACCTCCCATTGTCCTCATCCACCGTTACTTCTACAGGCAAAGCCCCATCATAACTGTTCAATGAAAATTCCATTCATTATTCCCTCCAACAAATTTTCCTTATTATATGTTCGTTTACTACCAGTCTATTCAATCAGATAGGATAAGATTTTAAATATTTTAAAAATTCACTCGGTACTTCAAAAAAACATGTTATAATGGACAAATTAATATTTTTGATGAAGTGAGGGTGACAATATGGAACAAGAAACTATAAAGAAAAAATGGGTAAATGT
>NZ_JBAVFI010000526.1:0-4222 GCF_049588175.1 Mesobacillus sp. | reverse complement strand
AGAAGCTGGCCATGAAGTGATGACGATTGAAAAGGAAAAAGGAAAAACGGTCACTGGCAAACAGAAAAAAGCTGAAGTGAAAATTAATGAAAGCATCGACAAAGTAAGCCCTGAAGACTTTGATGCTTTATTTATTCCGGGAGGCTTCTCCCCAGACCTGCTTCGTGAGGATGAACGCTTCGTCCAATTTGCGAAAGCATTCATGGATGCGAAAAAACCAGTATTCGCTATTTGCCACGGGCCACAGCTGCTGCTTACGGCAAAAACGCTGGAAGGCAGAGATGCAACAGGCTATAAATCGATTCGAGTGGACATGGAATATGCTGGCGCAAAATATCAAGACAAAGAAGTTGTCGTTTGCCAAAATCAGCTCGTCACCAGCAGAGAGCCGAAAGATATCCCAGCATTTAATCGAGAAGCTTTAAATTTGTTAAAATAAACCCTTAACTGAAAACCCTTCTGCAGTTGGAGAAGGGTTTTTTTGTGAGTCAGAATTGGAAAAAATCGCTCGAAATTTCCAGTTCGCCAATATAATTTTATTTTCGCCAATAAAGTTGTGAACTTCGCCAATAAAAATCGATTTTCGCCAATAGAATTGTGAACTTCGCCAAAAAAAATTTCACCGATGATTTAATTGGAATTCATTTACATATATAGGCGGTGCTATAACAATATTACACCTTGAAAATAAGTTGACTGCCATTACTCATCTCAAATTCTTATTAAACTACAAGATTTCAGTTAAAAATCATCCTTTTTAAAACAAACTTCAACTCGTTTTTACTTCACATAGCGCCAAGTGGAATTTAATGTTCATTTTGCGAAAAACATTGTATAAAATAATATATAATAAGGGTTTCAGATTGTATGAATCAGGGAGATGAAAGAATGATTGTTTTAAAATCGGCACGTGAAATTGAAAAGATGAAGGAAGCCGGCAAATTGCTCGCTTCAGTCCATAAAGAGCTTCGTACTTTCATTAAACCCGGTGTAACGACCTGGGAAATAGATGAATTCGTTGAAGATTATTTAAAAAAGCATGGAGCAACTCCGCAGCAAAAGGGCTACCGTGACTATAAATATGCAACATGTGCAAGCATCAATGATGAAGTGTGCCACGGCTTTCCGCGCAAAGAAGCGTTAAAAGAAGGCGACATCGTAACAGTTGATATGGTCGTGAACCTGAAGGGGGCGCTTGCGGACTCTGCCTGGAGCTATGCTGTTGGTGAGGTCAGCGAAGAGGCACAAAGGCTGCTTGATGTAACGAAAGAAGCATTATACCGCGGGATTGCTGCTTCTGTCTCTGGAAACCGCATCGGAGATATCGGCCACGCCATCCAGTCGTATGTGGAAGCTGAAGGTTTTTCTGTCGTGCGTGAATTCATCGGACATGGAATCGGAACGGTCATTCATGAGAAGCCCGATGTACCACACTACGGATTACCTGGGAGAGGCTCGAGGATTAAAGAAGGCATGGTGTTCACAATTGAACCAATGGTCAACATCGGGGAATGGAAAACGAAAATGGATAGCAATGGCTGGACGGCAAGGACTGTGGACGGAAAGCTGTCAGCCCAGTATGAGCATACCATTGCGATCACGAAGGATGGCCCGGTTATTTTAACAGACCAGGAAGATTAATTATGTAAAATAGAGCCGACAACAGTTGAGGCTCTATTTTTTTCTCAAAGATGAAAAAAATTTTCACCAATGCTAAATAACCTAAAAAATAATTTGATAAAATAGTTAAAGATAAAGGGGGCGAAAGAATGGCTGGAGAAATCAGTACACAAAATGTCATCGTAAAAATAAAAGCAATCTACTCCTCACTGTCTTCCAAGGAAAAAGCAGTGGCGGATTATATCTTGAAAAACCCGCAGGAAATTATCCACCTGTCGATCACCGAGTTCTCAGAGAACAGTTCAGTCGCTGAAGCAACCATATTTCGCTTCTGCAAACGGCTTGGATTCCGCGGCTATCAGGCTTTTAAAATTGCCCTGGCAAGCGAAGTGGTAGAGCCAATCAAGAATATCCATGAAGAAATCAAGGAAGAGGATGAGGTCCTCACTCTTGCGGAAAAAGTTTTTACCGGCCACATTGAGGCGATCAAGGATACGTTAAATTTATTGGACGGCCAGGTGCTGGAAAGCATCGTAGAAATTTTAAGCCGTGCAACGAGGATTGATTTTTACGGTTCAGGCGGATCCTCGGCAATCGCGCTGGATGCTTACCATAAATTTTTACGGACAGGCATTAATTGCCACGCCCACAGCGACGGCCACCAACAAATCATCTCTGCTGCATTGCTTGGTCCTGGCCAGGCAGCAATTGGAATTTCACACAGCGGCAGCAATAAAGATGTCATAGAAGCGTTAAGGATTGCAAAAGCTAATGGTGCAGCGACCATCGCCATCACGAATCACTATAAATCTCCTTTGACGAAGGAAGCCGACTATGTCTTATATACAACGTCACGGGAAACTTATTTTCGATCGGAAGCCCTTGCATCAAGACTCGTGCAGCTAAGCTTGATTGATGTTCTGCATGTAGCCGTATCAGTCAGGAAGCAGGAAGAAACACTAGGCAATCTGCAAAAAATCCGTGAGGCTATTTCGATTAAGAGGTATTAATTAGGAAAGATATTTTTCATGCCTTTGAATTTGATGAAAAAAATTTTCGTAATTACGTATACATATGAAAAAATATTTGATACTATCTGGTTATAACAAAAAAGGAGTGCATCTACGTGAAACTTGGAATGGTAGGCCTAGGAAAAATGGGCTTTAACTTGGTACTGAATTTAATGGAAAACGGCCATGAAGTTGTGGCAAATGATATTAATCAGGAAGCAATGAAAAATATTGAATCAAAAGGGGCACAAATTGCCGCTGATTATAAAACAATGGTGGAAATGCTGCCAACGCCACGTGTCATCTGGCTGATGATTCCTGCTGGAGACCTGATCGACCAGGTGATTGAAAGCTTCATTCCACATCTAGAGGCTGGAGATATTCTGATCGACGGCGGAAACTCAAACTACAAGGATACATTACGACGTGCAGAAAAGCTTTCTGGAGCAGGCATCCAGTTCATGGACGTCGGTACGAGCGGCGGCATGGAAGGTGCGCGTAATGGTGCATGTACAATGATCGGTGGCGACGCTGAAGTATTCGCTCATGTTGAGGCAATCTTCAAGGACATTTCAATTGAAAATGGCTACCTTTATACAGGTAAGGTCGGAAGCGGCCACTTCCTGAAGATGGTTCACAACGGCATCGAGTACGGCATGATGCAGGCAATCGCTGAAGGCTTTGAAATTCTTGAGAAAAGCCCATTCGATTACGATTATAAAGAAGTTTCACGCGTGTGGAACCACGGCTCCGTTATCCGCAGCTGGCTGATGGAATTGATGGAAAATGCATTCTCAAAAGAGCCTAAGCTAGAAAGCATCAAAGGCGTCATGCATTCATCTGGCGAAGGAAAATGGACAGTTGAAACAGCTCTTGACCTTCAAGCTGCTGCACCAGTAATCGCCTTGTCATTAATGATGCGCTACCGTTCATTAGAAGACGATACTTTCACAGGAAAAGTAGTTGCCGCATTAAGAAACGAATTCGGCGGCCATGCTGTTGTACGGAATGAAAACTAATTGATTGATCAAGTTCCCCTCGAGTTGAGGGGAACTTTTTTTTGTAGGCTCTTTTTAAACCTGGAGTGGAAATCAATAGTTTAGAGTAACAGAGCCCTTAATAAGTTCCCCCACCAATACCCCAATACGTTCATAAAATTATCCTATTTTACAAGATGGCTACCTTGCTTTTTCCGTTATAGTGGAAATGAAGACACGGAATGAGGGGCGTTGTGCCATGAAAACAAAATGGTATTTCTTTTTTCTGACGATGATTGCCGTTTCGGCGATTCTATATGCTTGGCTTGGAATTCAGGAGGAAGAATCGGTTGAGATTGGAGTCCTGATGATTGGCGAGAACCGTTATGAAAAGTTTACTGGCTTGCAAGAAGGTCTAGAGGACCTCGGTTACAGCCGTCAAGAAGTTAAGTACAGAGTGATGAATGCCAAAGATGGTGAGGAGCGGCTAAGCAAGCAAATAGATCAACTTCTTATTGAAGAACCTGACTTGATCGTGACACTTGGAGGAATTGAGACGCAGCGTTTAAAGAAAAAAATGGATCAGGAGCACAAACAAATTCCTGTCGTTTTTGC
>NZ_JBAVFI010000525.1:0-1553 GCF_049588175.1 Mesobacillus sp. | reverse complement strand
CCTATTTTTTGTAGACCATTTATTACTTCAGATAACTTTATTATACCATTACCCCTATCGGTATAATAATAACCTATAAAAGACAAGGGGTCAATCCTGATTTTGTGTCTGCTTCGCAGGCTTGCTCGATTTTATGCTCAAAATAATCGGCAAACTGAGACAGGAGTTTTTTCGGAAATTTTTCTAGCAAAGAAAGAGCGTGTGATCAAGGGTTGCTTTTTAGCTCAAGTACCCGGCAGTTGAAGACCATTCACAATTTTTTCTTCATAATAAAATTAACAAACACAATTCCATTTACTTTCTTATTATTCTTCTGCTCCGTCATGTATTCTTTTGAGTGGAAAAAGCTCTTTGCTGTAATGCTGGCTTCTGTAGTCAAATCTTCATATCCCTTTAAGCAAGCAACTGATTCTAGTCTTTTTAATATCGCTGAACCAATCCCTCTCCCTTGATAGTTTTTATGAGTGTACAAGAGATCAATTTCCCTCTGGTAGTTTAGGCTTCCAAAACCTGCCATTACTCCTTCCAGCTCAGCTACCACCGCAAAACTGTTTTTTAGCCTGCTGTCTAAAATTTCTATACTGGATAAACTATTAGCCCAGACTTCACATTGCTCTTTTGTATAATCTCCGAGGTTAACACTTAGAATGGTTTCTCTGAATAATTCCAGGATTCCCGGGGCATCTGCCGTTTCATAGGATCTAATATCCATTTGTAAAAACTCCTTATTTTTATATTTCTGCAACCTGAAAATTATATTGTGATAAGGTCTTTTATCCTATATAATTTTAAATTGGCTTTCAAAACAAACGTGGTTCGTAACCATCCCACGTTAAAAAACTAGGAGAGATGAAGAATGAATACGAGAACGATTGTCCGGAACGGAATTCTCGCAGCATTATATATTGCCGTTTCTGCTATTATTCAGCCATTTGGCTTCACGAACGTCCAATTCCGTGTATCGGAAATGTTCAACCATCTGATTGTTTTCAATAAGAAATATTTTTATGGAATCGTATTAGGTGTTTTTTTAACAAACCTGCTCTTTTCTCCAATGGTCGCTTATGACCTTGTGTTCGGAGTTGGCCAGTCTGTGATTTCA
The DNA here is from genome assembly GCF_049588175.1 of Mesobacillus sp. Classification (GTDB taxonomy): domain Bacteria; phylum Bacillota; class Bacilli; order Bacillales; family Cytobacillaceae; genus Mesobacillus. Next base: position 451 of record NZ_JBAVFI010000525.1, on the reverse strand, counting down.
TTGCTAATCGCAATTTTCACAGCAAAATATATCAAGAGCATTGTCGCGCGAATGATTGTGAACACTTTGGTTTTCACCTTCACGATGTTCCTGATCGCGATTGAACTGAATCTCGCATTCCAATTGCCGTTCTGGTTCACTTGGCTGACAACAGCTGCTGGCGAATTAACTGTCATGGCAGTCGGCATCCCCGTCATGCTCGCCATTCACAAGCGCGTGAATCTGGAAAAATTGGTATAACCCTGCTTTACGATAACATAAAAAAGCTTGGACAATTTATTCTGTCCAAGCTTTTTATTGTTTCCGTAGACCTACCACTATTTTTTCAAATGATAAGGAACAGTCGTGACAATTACGTTTTTTCTATAAAGCAAAATTGAACGGATTAGCAAACTAGATTGGTTATGAAGGATATTATGCCAGCCCTTCTTAGGGATAAACTGTGGTATAA
>NZ_JBAVFI010000524.1:0-2755 GCF_049588175.1 Mesobacillus sp. | reverse complement strand
AGCAGCCTCAGGTCATTCAGCTCCTGTTCAGTCTGCTTTTCAGCATCAGTCTGTACAGCGCCGTCAAATTCAAGGCCTCTGATCCGCCTGTATTTCCAGCGATCCTTTTTCGTCCATTTTTCACCTTGGATACCATAGGCAAGAGCATAATTCTCAAGAATGTCCATCTGTTCGCGCATTTTGTTGATGTTTGCTCCAGCAGGGAATAACAGGTCCGTTTTTACTGCCCTGAAAATCGGTTCATACCGCCAATTTCCCAATACCGTTTCAAGGCTGGAACGAACAAGCTCGACCAGCGGATGGTTCAGCATATTTCTTTTCTGGTCTATAAAGTAAGGAAGACCGTAGTCATCAAAAATCGTTTCAAGCACTTCCCGATAGTCGCTGCCTCTCATAAGTACCGCAATATCCCGGTATCGATAGCCCTTTTCTCTAGCAAGTCCTCGTATCTTCCGGGCAACACCTTCTATTTCTGCTCTTCTGTTGGCTGCCTGGGCAATATGGATAGCTGCCTCTCCATTAAACCTTGAGGCTGGCCTGGAATCGAATTCGCTCTCGAGATGCTTTAAAGACTCCTCGTGCCATCGCTTCTGTTCTGTCAGAATAACCTCTTCTTCCAGGTCATACCCCTTTGTCTTAATCATATCGTGCAGGTTTCGGCATGTTTCACCGGTGACCCTGAACAAATGGAGTTCATCCGGCTGTTCGTCTTTAAAATTCTCATCAACTGGCAGGGCAATGGTTACTCTTTTACACGTACCGATCAGCTGATCAATAATCATCAGCTCAAGGGGGGTGAAGCTGTAAAACCCATCTATATAGACTTCTGCATTTTTCAAATACTCAGAAGCAGGCACTTTTTCTGCAAGTAGCTTGAAGTAATCCTCTGAGTCAATATATTTACCAAACAGTTCATCTTCAAATTTCCTGTAAACAAGCTCCAGGTCATGGATTTTATCGCCAAGCGCCTTATTGCCTTCGGAAGTACCCGCCATTTTTCCGGCAAGCTCTTCCGGTTTGATTGCATAACGCTTAAACTCGATCAGCATTTGTTCCATTTGCTGGACGAAGCCATTTTTGTCAGCTGCTTTTTGAAAGATCTTCAGGTCGTCTTTTTTATCTTCTATAATTTTGCGGATCATCATGCTGATTCCGACACTATCCAAATGCTGGCGAGTAAAACCGCCTGTTTCTTGAAGAACCCTCCAGGCAAGACGAGGAAAGCTGTACACCTGTGCCCTGATCATTCCCCCGAGCTCTGGATCGGTGGATAACCGATATTCTGACAAGAACGACATTTGCTCTGGAACAAGATAGATGACCGGGTCACCCTGCGGATCAGCAATTAGCCTATTCTTAATTTCTTGAATGATCAGCTCGGTTTTCCCGCTCCCTGAGCGCCCTAATACCAAACGTACAGACATCTGACTTCCCCTTTCTCCCTATTAAAATAAAAGTCTCTTATGTTGATGATAGCATAGAATTTTTCGTCATATAAAAATTGAAAAAGGCGCTTCATTCTATGCGCCTTTGGATGTATTCCTGCTGCCAAACAATTGTTCTGTATATGAATTTATTATACCTTTTTTACACCTGGTTATGGAAGCAAAGAGTCCGTTAATTTTTCCCAAAACAACCTGCAATCCGATGGGCAAAAGCATATAGTATTGTTGGCAGGTGATCATGATGAAATCCATAACCTTTTTTCAAAAAGTGTCAATCCTACTTACGTTAAGTGCAATTATGGTAGCGAGCAATATTTATACGTTAATCCCAATCTATTCCATCCTGGCGGACAATCTTGCCATAGAGGAGTCCCATGTTGTGTTAGCCGGCGGCCTGTTTACCTTTTTCTATGCATGCGGCCTTCTTTCCTTTGGACCGGTGTCTGACTTTACTGGCCGCAGGAAAATCCTTGTCTATGGACTTTTGGCATCTGCGCTGACAACTCTTGCTGTCGGTTTTTCCACCGGCTCTTTCAGCCTCTGGGTCACCCGCTCGCTGCAGGGACTGACTCTTGCAACCTTCGCTTCTGTCGCATTCGCCTATACTTACGATGTATTCACCTTCAGACAAAGGACAATTCTTGTCGTTTTAATCAATACAGGTTTTTTAATCGCCGGCATCTTCGGACAGGTCGCCAGCGCTTTTCTTGCAAGCCTGTATTCCTGGAACAGTGTTTATATTTTTTTCTCTGGAGTCTATTTTATCTTGTTTGTGATTGCTTTTTTTTTGCTAAAAGAATCTCCAAGACCTGAAGTGGAAAGCAGGCCGCTATGGAGCGTGTTTTTTAACTTATTATCCGATTCGCGCTTAATGAAATGCTATATCATTACGTTTTCGCTTCTATTTTCAATCATTGCATTTTACGATTCAATCGGCAGGTACTTTGTCGGTCCGCCCTCAGACCTTCTGATGATCCGGCTTGTTGGCTTGATTGGTGCTTCCTTATCGCTTTTCACCGGGAAAATGATGGATCGATGGGGAGAATTGCGGACATTGATTGTCGGCCTGGCAATTGGTGCCACAAGTGCATTTCTGCTGCTGTTCCTTCATTCCACGCTTCACTTAGTTGTTTTTTCAATTTTTTTCGTTTCCTCCATCTCACTTGTGATTCCGACAGCCATAACCTTGATTGGCTTTTATGGCAGCCGGCAGCGGGCCAAAGCACTATCGCTTTATTCCTTCATCCTATTGAGTGGTGCAAGCCTCGCACCGCCAGTAGCAGCTCTTTTATCATTCCAAGGAGTCATGC
>NZ_JBAVFI010000523.1:0-9824 GCF_049588175.1 Mesobacillus sp. | reverse complement strand
GGATACGGTAGAGTGAATTGGTCAAAATGATCAAATTAATTGTCGAACAGTTTCTGAAGGCTTTGTAAGCGATTCGTTTGACCTTTATTGACCATGCGTGTATCATTAAAATACATAGCTATTCTGGCAAACAAACCATATACTGCCAGCTTGCTTACTGCCTTTACATGGCACTGAAGATCTTTATGTTAAAGGAGGAAAACAAACATGAACTTGATTCCTACAGTTATCGAACAAACGAATCGGGGCGAACGGGCATATGATATTTATTCCCGCCTTTTAAAGGATCGCATCATTATGCTAGGAAGCGGGATTGATGACCATGTCTCCAATTCAATCGTAGCCCAGCTCTTATTCCTGGAAGCAGAAAACCCAGAAAAAGACATATCCATCTACATCAATAGCCCAGGCGGCAGCATCACTGCCGGTATGGCAATCTACGATACAATGCAGTTCATCAGACCAGATGTACAAACAATCTGTATCGGTATGGCCGCATCAATGGGTGCATTCTTACTTGCTGCTGGAACAAAAGGGAAGCGTTATGCCCTTCCAAACAGTGAAGTCATGATTCACCAGCCACTTGGCGGTGCTCAAGGACAAGCGACTGAAATTGAAATCGCTGCTAAGCGCATTCTTTTCCTTCGTGATAAATTGAATACAATCCTTTCTGAGCGCACTGGACAGCCGCTTGACGTAATCGCTAAGGATACAGACCGCGATAACTTCATGACAGCTCAGCGTGCAAAAGAATACGGTCTTGTTGACCAGATTATCACACGCAACGTGCTTGAAGAAAAGAAAGATAAGTAATAACACGAAAAACTCGCTCCCAAATGTGGGAGCGAGTTTTTTTCTAATCGGGATTCACCGGGAGTTAGATTAATTTTCTTTCTGGATATATTCAGCAAGCTTCTCCAAAGCTTCCTCTTCATCATTGCCTTCGGCGATTAAGTTAACAGATGCACCCGCGCTTACGGCAAGGCTCATTAATCCCATGATGCTCTTCGCATTTACCTTTTTACCGTCCTTCTCAAGAAAAATATCGGATGAGAAGCGGTTCGCTTCCTGTACAAACAATGCTGCCGGACGAGCCTGTAAACCAGTTTTCAATTTCACTTCAACCTGTTTTTCTACCATTTTATTATTTCCTCCTCTATCCCTCTATTTATTTATGATCTGTCCGGCTCGTAGTTTGTCTGCGATTTCATCTATCTTTCTCAGCCGGTGATTGATTCCTGATTTACTGATGGTACTGCCGGTAACCATCTCGCCTAGCTCTTTCAACGTAACATCCTGGTAATCGACACGAAGCTGGGCGATTTCCCTAAGCTTATCTGGTAAAATGTGCAGACCTACTGTTTCGCGGATATATCGAATATTTTCAACCTGGCGAAGTGCTGCACCAATCGTCTTGTTCAAGTTTGCAGTTTCACAATTGACAAGGCGGTTCACTGAGTTCCTCATATCACGGACGATTCGGATATCCTCAAATCTCATCAACGCGTTATGGCCGCCAACAATATTCAGAAACTCGGTGATTTTTTCAGCCTCTTTTAAATAGGTGATAAATCCTTTCTTCCGTTCGAGCGTTTTGCTGTTCAGTCCAAAAGTATTCATCAATTCACATAACGATTCATTATGCTCCTGGTACATGGATGCAATCTCCAAATGGTAGGAGGAAGTCTCCGGGTTGTTGACGGACCCTCCAGCAAGGAATGCACCTCTTAGATAAGAACGCTTACAACATTTCTTTTTCACTAGGTCTTCCGAAATATCATAAATAATTTCAAAGCCTTCTCCTAAAATCTTTAAATCCTCCAGAATTTCTCTGGCTGATTCCTTCAAGCGGACAATATAAACATTATTCTTTTTCAGCCGCATTTTTTTGCGGACAAGCAGTTCTACCTGGACCTGATAACTTTTTTTAATCAGGGTATAGATCCGCCGTGCAATTGCAGCATTTTCAGTCTGAATGTCTACGATGAGCTTACGATTTGAGAAGGAGAGGGAACCATTCATCCTGATCAGGGCGGAAAGTTCAGCTATGGAGCAGCAGCCCTTTGTATCAATGTTCGTGAGTTCCTTTTTTGTTTCCGAAGCGAACGACACCTTCTCACCCCCTAAATATATAAAACACAAGCGCTTTAGATAGCCGGAAAAGTCCTACACATCTATTTTCCAGCTAGTGAAGTAGAACTTAGGAAGCCCGGTCCCTCGAAGTGACCTGATGCAGTCGCATTCACTGGACAGAACGACCTCTACAGGCGCTTGAGCTATTTTTAACAATAGTTTCTATTTTTTAAAAGAAGACAAACGCTTGCATCCTATATTACGCGTTATATCTCTTTTTAGTTTCATTTAAAATCATAGAATACAAAATTTCTGATACTTTTTTTGTATCATGCCTGATCACATTTCCATCAAGCTCGGCAATTTCCTCCTGAACGATCTCGATACCAAGAGCCATCAGCCTTTCCAAATCAAAATGAACGGGTTGGGCAAGCTCCTCTTTATAACGCAGCTCGACATCTGGAGGGATTGTTTCGTTATTCACAAGAATCGTATCGATAAATGCAGAATCCATATGGTCATAGATTGCCTTTATATGGTCACTTGCAGTAAAGTTATGCGTTTCCCCCGCCTGGGTCATTAAATTGCAAATATATACTTTACGAGCCTGGGCTTTGCATACTTCCTGTCCAAGCCTTTTAACAAGCAGGTTTGGCAAGATGCTCGTGTACAGGCTGCCCGGTCCGATGACAATCAAATCTGCTTCCCTGATTGCCTGAAGTGTTTCCGGTAGCGGCTTGACGTTTTCTGGATTCAAAAATACCCTTTTGATTCGTTTGCCTGAATAAGGAATTTTCGATTCGCCTCTAACAATGCTGTCATCTTCCATAACAGCATTTAACATGACACTTCGATTCGCGGCTGGCAGTACTTTTCCCCTGACATTCAAAACCTTGCTCATTTCCTGAATCGCATGGACAAAGTTTCCTGTAATCGATGTCATTGCAGCAAGAATGAGGTTACCAAGCGAATGCCCGGATAATTCATTGGATGTATTGAAGCGATGCTGGAACATCTCCTCAATCAGCGGTTCCACATCGGAGAGTGCAGCCAGGACATTCCGGATATCTCCAGGGGGAGGGATTTGCATATCCTCCCGGAGCCTGCCGGAGCTGCCGCCATCATCGGCAACCGTCACGATCGCCGTAATATCTACAGGGTGCTTCTTCAATCCCCGCAGCAAGACTGGCAGACCGGTTCCACCACCGATGATGACGATTCTTGGCAGTCCATTCGTACTCATGTTGGCTGTCCCTTCCTTTTATCTATATCCCTATGCGTGACACGGGTATGATAGTCCTTCTCAAAAAACTTGGCAATATTCTCGGCAAGGGCAACAGACCGGTGCTGGCCGCCTGTGCAGCCAATAGCGATAATAAGCTGTGCCTTCCCTTCACGCTTGTAATGAGGGAGCATAAAGCTTAGCAGGTCAGTAACCTTTTCTAAAAACTTATTCGTTTCACTCCATTTAAGGACATAGGTTGAAACTTCTTCATCAAGGCCGGTTTTAGGACGCATATGGTCAATGTAGTGCGGGTTTGGCAAGAATCGCACATCGAACACAAGATCCGCATCAATTGGGATGCCATGCTTAAAACCAAACGACATTACATTCACTGTGAATGTCGCTTGCTTATTCTCCGAAAACTCTTCAAGGATTTTTTCCCTGAGTTCCTTCGGCTTCATATCTGTCGTTTTGTATATTGTTTGGGCTCTGCCCTTTAATTCTTCAAGCAGTTCACGTTCAAGCCGGATTCCTTCAAGCGGGAGGCCTGATGGAGCAAGAGGATGGGAGCGTCTCGTTTCTTTATATCGACGCACAAGGGTTGAATCATCAGCATCCAGGAACAAAACCTGGGGTGCCACCCAAGCAGTCTCCGCCAAATCATCCAGCGCTTTAAAAAGCGAATCAAAAAACTCGCGGCCTCGCAAATCCATAACGAGTGCTACTTTATTCATTTTTGTGCCGGATTCCTTCATTAACTCCATAAATTTAGGAAGCAATGTAGGCGGCAGGTTATCCACGCAGAAAAACCCTAGATCTTCAAAACTCTGGATGGCAACAGTTTTACCCGCTCCAGACATCCCTGTTATGATCACCAGTTGGGTATCGGTAGTCGATCCGGTACTCATTTCTCTTTCCCCCTGAAAGTGAAGTAGTTATTTTTATAGCGATTATTAAAAAATCAATTTGGATCGAGCCTGTAGTTAATCAGCTCAAAATCCGGTGTATAAGTAAAGGCTCCATAGATAATCCCCTGTCCATGGACCATATAATCCAGGATATGATAATCTCCTGCGGCCATAGGAAGCTCTTTAATACGATCGAGCTCATGCCAGGATATCGTACCCTCTTCCGATTCATCCAGATTGATGCCGTCTGCCTCGGTCGCATAAAAGGTAAACATCATCCATTCAGAAATGACTTGATCATCTTCCTTGATGACAAAGGTAAAAATCCCTTTAATTTGAGGATTCCGAAGGTAAATCCCTGTCTCCTCACGAAATTCGCGTACACAGGAGTCCTTCACGGTCTCCCCTGGTTCCATCTTTCCGCCCGGAGCCACCCACCAATTGCGGCGCGGCTTTTGCAGCAGCAAAATCTTATTATCCTTAACCAAAACACAATTTGTCACGCGCTGCATCAATTCCACCTCTTCAGAAATGCGTAAGCGCCTTGTTCAGCCCCGACAAGCGCTGGCCGACTAAGACCGCCACTTCGTGTGGCAACGTCGGCACTAGGACGTCCTGTCCGTCGAAGGTCCTGACAGTGAAGTCGCTTTTTGACTTCATTGGCAGGATTGAAGCGACTCGAGGGGCTAGGCGCTGAAGCTAGACATCAAATAAGTGGCCTAGCTAAAATGGCCGAACTTTTATTCTTTCCATTATACTATTTTTAGATTTTCGTCACAATGAATACAAAAATGATATTTCTGTTAATGAATTTTTTTAACTGGAAATTTTACTTTTTATCCAATAAAACGTTGAGGAACTTTTTGAATAAAGCTGAAGTCATTACATTCGATATGTGCAGGATCTCTTGATGAAAATTCGGGGTGTTATACCTTTTTCTGAAGGCCTGTATCAATTTTTTGCAAAAAAAGGAGCACAGGATAACCTGTGCCGTCAAAGGATTATATTTTTAAAAGGGGGTCAATTTCTACTCCTATAATACCCCATGATTGTTTCACTACTGTTACAGAAGAATTAATATATAATTACGTTTTGTTAATTTATACCGCGAAGAACTTTTTTTACCAGTTAAAAGGAAATATTTATGATTTAGAATGTACTATTATTCCATACACCTTGAATCCCCCGTAGGCAAAGTTCCTGGGGGATTTTCAAGTGCATATATTAAGCGTTCGCTTTTAATTCTTCAAGCAATTCTTCTACAAAATGCTGTGCGTTTTGTGCTGCGATACTGCCGTCGCCAGTAGCTGTCACGATTTGGCGAAGTGTTTTTTCACGGATATCGCCAGCTGCGAAGATGCCAGGAACTTTTGTTTCCATAAGTTCGTTTGTTTCGATATAGCCACTGCTGTTTGTGATTCCAAGGCTTTCAAATGGCTTTGTTAAAGGAACCATGCCAATGTAGATGAATACTCCATCTGCAGGGAATTCCATCTCTTCTCCATCTTTAGTGGATACAAGTGTCACGCTGCCAACCTTGCCGTCTTTATCGTTGATTTGCTTAACAGTATGGTTCCAGATGAAATCGATTTTTTCATTCGCAAACGCGCGATCCTGAAGGATTTTTTGCGCGCGAAGCTCGTCGCGTCGGTGAACGATTGTCACTTTTGAAGCGAAACGTGTTAAATAAACACCTTCTTCAACAGCAGAGTCGCCGCCGCCGACAACAAGAAGTTCCTTATTTTTAAAGAATGCTCCATCACATACCGCACAGTAAGAAACACCGCGTCCGCCCAATTCCTGCTCGCCAGGAACACCGATCTTTTTATATTCCGCACCTGCAGAAATAATGATTGAGCGCGCCTTATATTCTTTGCTGCCAGCTTTGATCGTTTTGTATTCTTTGCCGTCGATGACTTCTTTTACATCACCATAAGCATATTCTGCACCGAATTTTTTTGCGTGGTCAAACATTTTAGTTGAAAGCTCAGGTCCAAGAATGTGGTCAAATCCAGGGTAGTTTTCAACTTCTTCCGTATTGGCCATCTGTCCGCCAGGAACGCCGCGTTCAAGCATCAATGTAGATAAATTCGCACGCGATGTATAAACGGCAGCCGTCATGCCTGCTGGGCCAGCACCGATAATGATGACATCATAAATTTTCTCTTCTGACATGGTGTACAACTCCTTTAAAATCAAAATCCGCATTAACTTCAGTTTTCATTCGAAAATAGTATTTCCTGCCTAAACATATCCTATAAAACAAGAGGAATATAGTCCAAAAATATGCTTAGAAAAATTGCCTGTTCACGGAAATGACAATAATGATTTATAAATTAATAAATAGGATTGAATAGGTGAAAGGTTTCCTTGTGAACGTTTTTTCTAACCAGCTTTATTGTTTGACAATTTCCTGATGGGTGTTATGCTGATTTACATATTATTAATTAAATATGCAAATTTCATCTGCTAGGGGAGCCTTTTGTTAAGGCTGAGATTAAAGTGAAACTTTAAGACCCTTCGAACCTGATCTGGATCATACCAGCGTAGGGAAGTGGAGTATCTGGAGCTTTTATTTTTTCACTTTGCTGCCAATACAACCACTTTCTGCCTGCAGAAAGTGGTTTTTTTATTGGAAAAAAGCATCTTTCACTGGAAGGATGTTGAATTTTTATAAACCAGGAGGTCTTTTATGTCTACTTTTACACAGTTGATCCGCCAAGAAGCAAATGAGATTTGGGAAGCGAATTATAACCACCCATTCGTCCAGGGAATCGCCAAGGGGACATTATCTCTTGAAAGCTTTAAATATTATATTTTGCAGGACTCCTATTACCTCTCCCATTTTGCTCGTATCCAAGCAATTGGTGCATCGAGAGCTGAGGATCTATCTATAACAGCAAAAATGGCTTCCCATGCCCAGGGTACATATCAGGCCGAGCTTGGTTTACATGAAAGCTTTATGGGGCAGCTTGGGGTCACGAAGGAAGACTTGAAAAGCTTCGAGCCAGCACCGACTGCCTATGCCTATACCTCACATCTTTACCGAGTTGCTGCTTCGGGAAGCCTGGGAGAAATCATTGCCGCCATCCTTCCCTGCTACTGGATATACCACGAGATTGGGGAACTGCTGAAGGATGCTACTCCTGAAGCACCAGTCTACCAGGAATGGATCGCTGCTTATGGAAGTGACTGGTTCAGCGAGCTTGTGAACGAGCAAATCAACCTTCTTGATGCACTTGCAGAAAATGCTTCACACACGGAAAAAGAAAAGATGAAGCAGCACTTTTTGATCAGCTGCCATTACGAGCTGCAATTCTGGGAAATGGCCTTTACGCTGGAAGGCTGGTCTAGTAATAAACTTAAGCCCATCGCAAAGTAAGCTTCCTCAAAAGCAAAAAAGTGTCATACCCGCTTTTGGGCATGACACTTTTTTGTAAAAATCGCTAACCACATTCTGCAAGCAGAAGGGTTAACCTCTTAAATTATATGCTGTCTTCTTCATGAAGAAATTCGTTCGCCAAACTAATATATTTTGAAAGTGTTGAAACGGACAGTCCGTATTTATTTGCAACTGCTTGTTTTGAAGTCTTGATATTTCTTAGCTTATCCCAGAGATAATCTACAGCGGCTGCCCATGCTTTCTTATTTTTAAAATCATAGCCAGCTTCTACTGCCTGCTCAAATACTGAAAACCACATAATATAAACACCAGCTTCGTTTTTTCCGATTGGCTGATGGTGATCATACAATAGCTTAGCCGTTTCATGCGCGCCGGCAACTTCGTCCTTCTGATCATTCAACTTGCCTGAAGCGACGTATGCAAGGTACGATTTCTCGACTTCCGTCATTTTATCCGTCGACTTTTCAGCAGCGAGGATCTCTTTCTTTTTTGAAGAAACAGATGTCAGGAAGAGGGCGAATAATCGTTCTTCAGGATAATCACTGTTCAGCTGATGTAGAATCGCAGCTACCTGTGACTCGAATTTACCGCCTGGGTTTTCTGACCAAGGTTCCATCCCCTCTTTTTCAGGAGAGTACTCGAGAACCTTTTTCCAAATCACTCTTGCGGAATGCTCCCTGCCGGTAAAATATGATGCGTGCGCCAGCCAGTAATAAAAGGCACCGTCGCCTTCAAATCCTGTTTTCTGCAGCTTCTTCAGCCATCTGTAAGCGAGTTCGTATTCGCCAACCAGCGCAAATGTGGCACCAAGCTTGAACTGATGTTCAACGTGGATTGGATGAATTTTTCCCAAAGAATCCCTTAGATTCTGGACTTCCTCGGTCTGGTTCTGATAATGGGCAAATACTAGTGCATTGCACAAGGCGTGCAGGTTACCAGGGTTTTTCTCCAGCACATCATTAAGGATTTCCCGCGCCTTGACGGTTTCACCCAGGTAAAAGTATGCCAGTGCCAGGTTATTGTAAGCAGACCAATATTCTGGATATTCTTCGATAACCTCATGGAAAATCTCGATCGCCTTCGGAAATTCGCCAGATTCAAGATGGTTCCTGGCCTCTTCCTGCTTGATGATCAAGTCATCTTCTTCATAAAAGTCTTCGTCCATTTCCTCTGCTTCGAGTGTGAGCAGTTCAAGGAGGTCATTTGCATCCTCCGCAAACTCCCCATCTTCATTCACTTCTAGGTAAAGGTTTGCATGCCTGAATGCATCTCTAAATAAGCCCATATGAGCGTAGTTATTTGCTAAGAAATAATGGCACTCTGCCATGTGTTCATCAAGTTCTTCGAGGATCAAGTGCAAAAGACGGTTAGACTGCTGGTATTCCCCCAACTCCGATTGCACAATGGCCAGCTGGCACATGATCATCGGTTCGCCGGGCTCAAGCTGCATCGCGCGCTGGAAATACTTCTCAGCCTTCTTAAGATCCCGTCTATGGAAAGCCTTGACCCCTTTGGTGAAGTAATATTCACCTGTAGGAACAAACGACAGCAATTGTCCCTTTTGCTTCATTGCTTTAGAGTCTTTTCCCATGTGATCCTCCGTAAAACGTTTTTAACTAAGGCTCTTTTCGTATGCCTAGTTGCATTTATGACTTGGTTGCATGAATCAATCCTTTTGATGATCCATCCCTGAAAAGATATCCCGAGGCCTTGACCCAAATTCACCTGCTTTTGGAAACAGCCATTAACTAATGTAGTATAACATACGGACAGAGCGTAAGAGAAGATGGTGATTGGAAAATGTAGTGGTGGGGATGGGGATATTTGGATGGAAGTTGACTTAATTGATGTCGGTTTTTCATTGGAAGAGTGTATTGACGATTTGTAAAGGGAATTACACTTGGCGTTTCGATCGATTTGATTGATTTACTCCAGGTTTGGCGCAGGGATGAGACAAGCTGAAAAAATGTAATTGAGGATTTGGTCTGCAGTGTCGACTAACAAGAAGTAAGTGATCTTATTTTAATTGCATTCAAGGTTAGGATTTACGTACAAGTGCAAATTACGAGTTTTAAAGGACACCCTTTTGCAGGAACAAGGTGAATATTTAACTGAAACTAGGCAATAAAGTTAAAATTGATAAAAATGGTTCGGTTATAAAATTGGAAGAAATCGCAGGGGATTTCCAGTTCGCCAGATTGCTATACTTTTCGCC
>NZ_JBAVFI010000522.1:0-3112 GCF_049588175.1 Mesobacillus sp. | reverse complement strand
ATTTTGAATCCGCTTACATTATTACTCTCAGGCATAGGTCTGATAAGCTAAGCGGTCCCAATAGATTCATCAATCTTGTATGATTCCCCAAACATTTTGGCTAGAGAAATCGTAACAATAACTAAAGCAACCGTCAATAAAGGTCTTTGAATTTAAAGCCTAAAAAAAGATTGCTGCATCAAAAAAACAGTCTTTGGTTGCAAGGACTGTCAGATTGTCGAAAAAATACAGCCCACCGATCTATTATTGAAACCCTGTTGATTGGAGCGGAAGGCACGAAGACTCCTCCGAAAATGCTCACGCAGTTCCATCGTGCGTGGGCAGGTTCGAGGAAGCAAATCAATGTCCTGCGAGATCAGCGGTTCAGGGGAGACCTAGGTGAAATGATTCGCGTGAGGAATCATTTGCACCACGCAGGAGCAAAGCGATGAGGGGGTCACCGGACGCCAAAGAAGAATTTGCTTTTTGAAAAAGCCGGCAGTTGGGCTTTTTCATAATTCTTCCCCGCGGAAAGCGATGCGCCTGGAATGGAAATCTACCGACTTGTTTTATGGATCAACTAAATAAAAAAAGCTGTAGACAAACTTGATTTTCTGAGTTTGACTACAGCCTGACAGCCTTTGGTTGCAATGGTTCAATTCTTATCCGAAACGGTAATAAATTAACAAAAATGCTGCTAGCACAAAAATGAAGTTCAAGAAAACGAAAATGAATTGATCTGTTTTTGTCTTGTGCATTTTAATCGGTGGATTATAGAAGGAAACTCCTTCGATGATAAAAATAATCAGGACAATGTGGACCATAAAATGGCCAATGATTTCAGTGAATCCAAAAAGCATTGTTGTTAGGATGAAAATGGTTGTTACTACAAAGCCAAGAACCCTGTTCAGAATACCTACGACAAGCAGATAACCTACGACGAATTCTACAAAGGCAGCCATTACAATAAAGGCAGCAGGTTCAAACCCAAAGGTAGGCACACCATGGTTTGCGACAATATCAAGAGACATCGTTGGATATACCCACTTTTCAACTGCTACCCAGCATAAGGAAAGCCCCGTTCCTAAATATAAGAATGGAAAACCAACCTTCTCAAGCTTTGTATTGCCGACGAGCAATACACCGATGATTGCTACGTAAAAGCCGTAATCAAGCATATGGAAAATTCCTTGATGCATTGTCACACTTGTAAACAAGAACAATAATATTGCAGCACCGATTTTTGTCGCTATATGATGTGGAATCGCCAGGAATCCAATTGTCAGCCAGATAAGAATCGTCATCCACGTTGTTTCCACATGGAATTCTGGCGCAAATAAAGTTCCGTTTGATATTTGGATCAACAACGCAGCAGCTGTACCATACTTTAGCAAATATCTTGAGTACTTCCTGAAACCAGAAAGAAAATCATCCATTTTTTTTATGAGTGGCCATTCAGCCGTTTTTGGGATGATTAATGTAAGTAAAGCAAGAACAACAGCTGCCACTAAAGCAAGCCCCATGAATAATGGCGACATGATATTTTCAATTGTTTCTTTATGTGGTGTAACCTCGGTAAACCATTTAACATGAGCTTGTGTATAGAAAGGCGTTAAAATGAGGCCTAATACTAAAATGAGTTGAAATAATTTTTTCATGATTGCTCCTCCTTGAAAATATAAACACTATCGATATAGTAATAATACAATGGACCGATATGATTTGGATAACTTAGATTTGAACTTTTTGTGAATGATTTCACATAATGTATATTAATGAACATTAAGCAGCTGGTTTTATTTTTGGCAGCCTATTGACAATATTAGTTAACATTACTTCGTTTTTTCGCAAGACAATAGACAGATTAATTTCAACTTTCTCACCTGTTTAGAATCTACTTCTCTTTTCCGGCACAAAATCCTTTATTGGTTAATGTTAAGCAACTTTTTTTCTTTTTCAGGTGGCTTTAGTATTTATCCGCAGAGCTTCTGATTCTCCTCCACTCATACCTATCATCTCCGCATTATGCTTTTTTAATTTCATTTTAGTGGGTATATTGATAGGGAAGGTCCATTTTCAAAGGCAGGACGGTGAGGATTCTAATTGAGGCGTTTATTCAATTTAGTGGTTATTGGCATAATCGTATATTTTGCATGGCCATTTTTAACAAATAATAAAGATATTCAAAACGTGGATGAGTTGAAGACTGAATTAAATACTTTGAAAGATAAACCTGAGTTTTGGATGGCACTAGATGAGGTCAATAAAGGGATTAATCAGCTTTTTGTGAAGCTGGATGAGAAAAAGGAAGAGCTGACCGGGGATAAGCAAAATGTTTTCCCTAAAGTAGAAAAACCAGATTTGACAGCTCCTGCAGAGCAAACCTTCTCTATACACAATGTTGAAATAGCGGAGGCAAAAACTGAGGCAGAGAAACAGTTAGGCACTCCTGAACGGATCTCTGTTAATGAATACGGGACCCAATGGCATGCGTATCATGAAAATTTCCAGAACTTTGTCACGGTTTCCTACGGAAAGGATGGGAATGTTAACGGACTATTCACCAACCAGGACTTAATCTCTTCTAAAACCGGAGTAAAGTTTGGCAGTCCTAAAGAGACGGTGAGGAAAGTATTTGGTGAACCACTGACAGAAATTCGCAAGGGATTGGTTTTTTACCAATTCCAGAAAGATCAAGATTATGATGTATATCAGCTTGATGGAAGTTATGTCACGATATTTTATGATAAACACAAAAATAATACAGTGACAGCAGTCCAAATTATCAGCGAGCAATTGGAGAAAAGCAAGACAGGCTTTTACACGGAAGCCACTGCTCCTCTTAAGGAAGGATTCGAGTATCAGTTGTTTGACCTGACCAATGCCGCCAGGGTCAAAAATGGCCTGGGAGTTTTGACCTGGGATGACAAGGTGAAGGAAACTGCCCGGAAACACAGTCTGGATATGGCAGAGAATAAGTATTTTAGCCACACAAACCTTGAAGGGGAATCACCTTTCGACCGAATGGCTGAGGATAATATTACATTTGCAGTTGCCGGTGAAAATCTCGCTTACGGACAATTCAGCAGTATTTTTGCCCATGAAGGCCT
This sequence comes from Mesobacillus sp., assembly GCF_049588175.1. Lineage (GTDB taxonomy): Bacteria > Bacillota > Bacilli > Bacillales > Cytobacillaceae > Mesobacillus. Next base: position 23 of record NZ_JBAVFI010000522.1, on the reverse strand, counting down.
GATGAATTCTTTGGGACACAGGG
>NZ_JBAVFI010000521.1:0-2717 GCF_049588175.1 Mesobacillus sp. | reverse complement strand
CAATTGAGCTTGCCCGCTCCGCAAAACTGGGCATATCTGGAGAAGTTCAATATCCTAAAAGTCGGACCATGAGTTTTTTTCCTCGAGAAGTGGATAAAATTAAATATAGGATTCTTCAGCCTGAACAAGTGATTCGGATGAATGATAGGCATCTGCTTTTAAGTTAAAGCAGGTGTTTTTTTATTTTATAGGGTGATTACGCCCCCCTTTGGGGTAAAGGTATGGAAATAGTTTTATATAAAAGGAGGATCCTATTATGAATGGTTTTATAAAAAGCGGGTTTCTTCTAGGTTTAGGAGCGGCAGTTGCAGGAAAAGAAAAGCTAGATGAAACTTTTATGAAGCTGATCGAAAAAGGCAGCATGACACAAACAGAGGCAGATACTATATTTGATGATTTTTTCAAAAAAGGAGAAACAAAAAGCGAGGAGTGGAACCAGGAATTTAGGCAAATGACAAAAAGTCAGCTGAGCGAGCTTGGATTTGTGACAAGGGAAGAATTAGATACAATCCAAGCACAGCTTGTCTTGCTCCAGCAGGAATTGACACAGCTGCGAAACAATAAATCAAATACGGATTTGGATCAGACGGATCAAGGGATAGACAGTATTCCTCCTGGCTTTTCAAAAGACGTGAAATAATAGCAGGTGACGGAATGTTGACAGAGCGTTTGAGAAGGTTGAATAGATATAGAGAAATAGCATCAATATTAGTGAAGTATGGATTTGGGTATGTTCTGGAAGAGGTAGGGCTGTTTCATGTTCTTTCCTTAAAAGACAGAATCGTTGCTGAAGTGAAGCATGGGAATACTAAGGAAGCAGGGTACCGGATCAGGTGCATGCTGGAGGAATTAGGACCGGCATTTATAAAACTTGGTCAGCTGCTCAGCATTAGGAGCGACCTTCTTCCAGTTGAAATCGTTAAGGAATTAGAAATGCTTCAGGATCAGGTTCCACCTGTTCCTGTAGAAGAAATAAAAGCGAAAATCCTTCAGGAATTTGGCAGGCCGGTTGAAGAAGTATTTCAATCATTTAATGAAGAATGTATTGCCGCAGCTTCAATTGGTCAGGTTCATGAGGCAGTACTTCCATCAGGTGAAGCTGTCATGGTCAAAGTACAGCGCCCAGGCATCAGGCAGGTTGTGTATACAGACCTCGAAATTCTTATGGATCTTTCAAAACTAATTGAACAGCGATATGACTGGGCTGAATATTACAATATAACCGAGATGGTAGAAGAATTGTCTGAGTCGGTCCGCAGAGAACTCGATTACTCAGAGGAAGCTCGAAATACCGAGATTGTTCAGAGGCAATTCAAAGATTGTGAATCTATAAAAGTACCGACGATATTTCATGATTATTCGACCGACCAAATCCTTACTATGGAAAAAACAAATGGCATAAAGGTGAATGAACTGCACACAATGGCTGCTACAATAGATGAAAAGCGGAAGATTGCTGATTTACTGGTAAGTTCCTTTATTACCCAAATATTAAGAGAAGGCTTTTTTCATGGAGATCCTCACCCTGGCAATATTCTATATACCCCTGAAAACCAACAGCTGGTTTTCATAGATTTTGGACAAGTCGGAAGGCTTTCGGCAAGCATGAGGTATGATTCATCTTCTATGATGATGGGTATCTTGCATGAGGATACTCATCAAATTGTAAAGGCGATTTTCAGGATGGCGTACGTTCCTTCTGATATAAATGAAAGGCACTTTTATGATGATGTGGAAGCGATCAGAAAAATGGTTGATCACTCTCCTCAGGAGGGTCTAAGTTTAGGATTGACCGTCAAGGAACTGTTTTCAGCGGCGCAAGAACACCGCATCATTTTGCCTAAGGAAATGACGATGATGGGGAAGGCACTTGTTACAATTGAAGGTATCATTTCTGAAATGGACCCCAGCCTGGATATGATCGCACTTGCCAAGCCATATGGTGAACAACTCATGAGGGAACGGTATAACCCGTTAAAAATGGGCAAAAAGCTTTGGAACAAGGCTGAGGATTTGACAGATACGATAACCAACATCCCTAAAAAAGTGGAGGATGTTCTAGATCAGACTTCTAAGGGAGATTTGAAATTTGAAATCAGCCTTTCGGAAATCAACAGGATCCTTCATAAATTTGATCGAATCAGTAATCAGGTTTCATTCAGTTTAACACTTCTTGCATTTAGCATTGTTGTTCTTGGTCTAATCGTGGGTGCAACCTTTGGGAATAATACCATGCTGACTAGCGTGCCGGCGATTGAGATTGGATTTGTCATCGCTTTTATGATGTTCCTATGGATCATTTATTCAATTTTAAAATCAGGCAGGTTCTAGTTGAAACTGTATGGGAAAGGCGATGTGGCTGCATCGTCTTTTTTCTGGTGGGAAAAGTGGAATTCTTTCAATAAGTCGCGCTTTATATATGTAAAAATTCAGACAAAAATTACCCATGCCTGTATATGTTTTTGTGCTACGATATGAAGGTGACACTAAGTATCTGAAAGGAGAAAATTATGTTCATTGAGAAAAATGTTATTTCGATTGATGAAAAATTAAAGGATGTGGTTTTTGACGAAATTGGAGAGCTTTATAATTATGCGAATGAGTATTACGGAGAATATTTGCTGGATTTGATAAATGATTTTACCGAAAAAATGTATCAAGAAGATACCTTATCATCAATGATGATTTCTCATATTATTTCGTGGGGGATCCTATGT
>NZ_JBAVFI010000520.1:0-1567 GCF_049588175.1 Mesobacillus sp. | reverse complement strand
AGCAACATACCTAAGGCCATAAGCTGCTTCACACCATCTCATCATTTTTTCCATCACTAATTTTGTATCGCCATATGCATTGGATGGATTCGCCACCCTGTCCTCTGTAATAGGCATTCTGCTTTGTTCTCCATATATAGCTGCTGTTGAGGAAAAGACAATGTGCTTTACTTTATATTCCTCCATAATCTCTAGTAAAACCTGTGTACCATAGACGTTATTATCAAAATACACCAACGGCTGTTCCATCGATTCGCCAACAAGTGAGTTTGCAGCAAAATGCAGGACTCCATCAACCTCCACTTCACTGAATACGCGCCGCAAAAAGTCCCTGTTTCTAAGGTCACCCGAAAAAAACATAGCATCTGGATGGAGCGATTTTAAGTGTCCCGTTTGCAAATTGTCTATAACTGTAACTTCATACCCCTCTTCTAACAGCTGACGAACAGCGTGCGATCCAATATAGCCTGCTCCTCCAGGTATTAAAATGTTCATGTCACATCGCCTCCATTTCGATTCTTTATTTCAAGTTTGTGTTAAGAGACGGCAGCCTCCAGTCAAAAAATTATATTTCTAGAATTCTTTATTATGCAGAATAGTAGATTCCAGCGCAGTCTCTACTCAATTCAGGAACAACACTGGTAAGGTAATTGGTCTTTATTCCGGGTTATTTAATTGAGATTTCATCTAAAGCAACCTCTTTTGCCCCGTCACCAATACTTGCTGCATAAATGGTCGCTTGATAACCGATTTGCTGTTGGTAGGTGCTCCCGACTGCTTGGATAAAATTGTCCACTTCGTCCTTTTCCACAACAGCAATGGCGCAGCCGCCAAAACCAGCTCCTGTCATTCTTGCTCCTATAACACCTTTTTGTTTCCAGGCCGCTTCCACTAAAGTATCTAGCTCAATTCCAGTTACTTCATAATCATCTCGTAAAGATACATGGGACTGATTCATAAGATCGCCAAATGTCTTCAAATCTCCATTTTTCAAGGCATCTAGCGCGGAAAGAGTACGGCGATTTTCATAAACAGCGTGTTTGGCCCTTCTTCTTACAGTCTCATCTTTAATAACATGTTTAGCTGCTTCAATTTCTTCCTCTGTCATTTCACCTAAAGACTGAATATTAACTACCTCCTGCAATTGCAAAAGGGCATTTTCGCATTCACTTCGGCGTTCATTATATTTGGAATCAGCCAGTTCACGGCTTTTATTCGTATTCATAATCAATATGGAATGTTTGGATAAATCAATAGGCGCATACTCATACTGTAGGGTTTGGCTGTCTAATAGAATTCCGAACCCTTCTTTCCCCATACCAATGGCAAACTGATCCATAATGCCAGAATTAACTCCGATAAAATCGTTCTCTACTTTTTTTCCAAGCTTCACCATATTAAGCCTTTCCATATTAAAATCGAAAAGACCTTCCATCATGACACCGGTAACCATTTCAATTGAAGCGGAGGAAGATAATCCTGCTCTATTAGGGATATTCCCCCAGTAGATCACATCCATCCCCGAATCAATTGGATATCCAGCTTCTTTTATAAAACGGATCATTCC
>NZ_JBAVFI010000519.1:0-2824 GCF_049588175.1 Mesobacillus sp. | reverse complement strand
TTTACAGCGCAAGACAGAATTTGAAAACAGATTATCCAGAAAGTTGGGCGGTTATAAAGGTGAAAAAGAGCTAGACTACCATCTTTCACAATTCGACCATACAAAATTTAAGATTTTACATGATTTACGGATTCCCCACAACAATACCCACTTCCAAATCGACTCCCTTCTTATATCAAACACATTCATGCTTTCCATTGATTCCAAAAACTACGCAGGCATACTAGATTTAAATACAGAATTCAACTATTTGATTCAAACAATAAATGGCAATGAAAAAGTGTATCAGGATCCAATCCTGCAAACAAGAATCCAGGCTTCGCAACTTAAATCCTTTCTAATAAAAAATCAATTCTCCCCTCCGCCAATCGAATTCCTTGTTTCAGTCAGCAACTCGCAGGCTATGATTAGAAATCCTGACAACAATATGGAGGTGAGCAGGAGAGTATGCAAAACGCCTGCCGTTTCTTTTAAGATTCAATCTTTTAAAGACAAGTACCAAAAGGAGTTTTTATCTACAAAAGAAAGCAAGAAGATCGTTAAGCTGCTTTTGAAAAGCCATGAGTCATATGTGCCTGATATTAGTACAATGAATTTGCCCATGGATCATATCAAAAAGGGAGTTCAATGTCCGGAATGTGCCCATATCGGCATGAGAAGGATTCATGGCAGCTGGGTCTGTAACCAATGCGGATATCTTTCAAAAGATGCCCATCTTGCTACACTCAAGGATTGCTTCATCATTTTCGGTCCCGCTATCACAAGCCGGCAATTTTGCGATTTCCTTAATATCTCTTCAATCCACCAAGCCAAAAGAATGCTTTCTACAATGGATTTGGAAAGCCAAGGCTCAAAAAAAGGAAAGGTTTATATACCAAGCAAAAACTTTGATCTATGGAATTAAACAGTATGTAACTCTCTTCATTATGGCCCTCCCGCACACCCTGAAAAAATGTCTCATACCAAATCCCCCAGCACCATGCCAAAATGTCACATGCCAAAATTGCAACACCATGCCAAAATGTCACATAACAAAGCGGCCGGTTTGGAGCAAATAGCTCCTGCCAGCCGCTTTTTCATGTTCACAGAAGTGTCACGATTCCGCAGCTTCCTACAGCCGCAAGGTCTCCGCGCTTATTCCTATCAAAAATAGAGGCATGCCAAAAAAGTTGGCACGCCCCTTGCATTATAAATAAGCAAACAAAAATAAGAAAAGGATGTGGCATCATGCTATCCAATATTGGCATACCTGGTTTGATTTTAATCCTGACACTGGCGTTGATCATTTTCGGCCCTAAGAAACTTCCGGAAATCGGCAGGGCATTTGGGCAGACGCTGAAGGAATTCAAGAAATCTACAAGGGAACTGACAAGCGATATAACAGACGATATCGCAGAAGACCTGAAGGAAATCAAAAAAGAATTATAAAAGCATAAAGAGGTGAGTAATCATGGGTCTATTTTCAAATGAGAAAAAAGTAGATTATGACAAAATAGTCGACAAGATGCTTCCTGATGCGAAGAAGGAAATGGATGAATCACAGTATGATACCCAGCTTGGCTTGAACATGGCTCGCGATGCCAGGAAGGTTATCAGCGGAAAACTCAAAATCGAGGATTTCCACAAAGTTTATTCCTCTTCCCTTACAAAGGAATTCGGAAACTATTATGCTTCGGGAACTCCTGAAGAAAAGAAAAAAGGCGACGGTCCTAAATGGGCGATGGTCATCGATCTGAAAAAATGCGTTGGCTGCGATACTTGTACCGTCAGCTGCAAGGCTGAGAACCGTACGCCGCCGGGCATTTCCTACAATGTCGTCATGGAATCGCTTGAAGGAGAATTCCCGAACATCAAGGCGGTGAACCTGCCAAGACCGTGCATGCAATGTGATAAGCCAGCATGCGCTCAGGTCTGCCCGACAAGAGCGACATACAAAATGGAAAATGGCATTGTCGCCATCGATAATGACCGCTGCATCGGCTGCCGTTATTGCATCGTTGCCTGTCCATATGGTGCACGATCCTTCGATTTCGGCGAAAGCTATGAGCAGGAAATGATTGGCTATAATGACGTAACGAGCCCAGAGTATGGGAAAGAACGAGGCAGCCGTGAAAAAGGCAAGACACCGATTGGAACGGTCCGCAAGTGCAGCTTCTGCTTCCACCGTCTGCAAAGAGGCGAAGAGCCGGCATGCGTGGAAACCTGCATTGGCGATGCCCGCTTTTTCGGTGACATCAGTGATCCAAACAGTGTTGTATCAAAGCTTGCTGCTAGCCCAAGAGCCTTCCGCCTGAAGGAAGAACTTGGAACGCATCCAAACGTCATTTATTTACGATAGGAGGGACTTGGCGATGTCTAATCTCGCTGTTAATTTAAATCACAAAACGACTGCAAAACCAGCAGCTATATCAAAAGCCTTTAAAATATGGATCGCAGCGTTAACCGTGGCCTTTTTGATAGGCGGATATTTTATCGTAGAAAGGTTCATCACAGGACTCGCAGCTACGAATCTATCAAGCATCACTCCTTGGGGAGCGTGGATTGCTTTTTACATCTTCTTTGTAGGCTTGAGCGCTGGTTCGTTCCTGCTATCAACCTTAATCTATGTGTTCGGGATGGAAGAATATGAGAGGGTCGGAAAGGCAGCCTTGTTCACCGCAATCGTCTGTATGATTGTGGCCCTGACCTTCGTCCTGATGGATCTTGGCCGGCCAGAACGATTGCTGAACGCGATTATCTACTGGAATGTCACTTCACCGCTCGGCTGGGAAGTCCATTTTTACCTCGTGTATATTGCGCTATTAACCGCCGAGCTCTACATTGC
>NZ_JBAVFI010000518.1:0-4916 GCF_049588175.1 Mesobacillus sp. | reverse complement strand
GTATGAGCATGCCCCATAAAAGTACTTTATTAAACAAAAGCTGGTCCTCCCTATCGTTTGGTATGTTTTAGTATTTCTAGTGAGTAAAATTTTATCCTTTCGTTGGTGCCGGGCTAGGGAAAACCATCGCGGAAATTTAACAAAGCCTTTTTTATGCAGTGTTGTATACAATAAATTTCTCGACCTAAAAAATAATAAAGATATTTATTTTTTGTTCTTAGGTTTTGGATTTGTTTATTTCGGGTAAAAAGAATGGGGTTTCACTACTTAAATCTTGTTATTAGGGAGAAAATAACGAAGCATATTATTACTTAGTGAATTACATACAAATATATAGATAGATAAAGGAGTTCTTTCATGGGGTCTGAAATGAATTATAAAATCGGTGGTATTGATTTTGGCTGGGATCTAGATAAGGGAAGATTCATATTTGAAGGCGAGGATGCAGTCCTTTTTTGGATTTCTTCTGCGATGAAGACTTTCTTCGATACAATTGAAGAAATTTCTGGGGAAGAGGCTTCAAATCTTGTTTTTGAATCCACTGGATTCCGTCAAGGACTTGTTGTTGGTCAATATTTTGAAAAAATAAAGGAAATCACTGTCGCGGAAGCAGCAGACATGATTACCTCCACTTATGCTTCGGCAGGCTGGGGTCTTACACGAATAGAAGATTTGAATTTTGAATCAAAAACATTTACTGCGATCATGAAGGATAGCTGGGAGCATAAGGTGAATGTTGCTCAAGGGAAAACAAAAGGGGGGAGTTTTCTTCCCGCCCACTATGCCGGTGTATTTTCCGGTCTTTTTGGCACTACCATTTGGTACAAAATCAAGCAGCATCAGCTTGAAGGACACGAACACAGCATTATTGAATATTTCCCTTCAAATATTAAAATATCAGACAATATTCACGAGCTGGCACGCAAAAAAGAATCAGATCAAATCAGGCAGCTTGAAAGCGTTGTAGAGGAAAAGACAGCTGAATTAAAAGAATTGGTTAACAGGCTTTCTTCTCCAATCATTCCTGTCCTCGATGGAATAGTAGTAGTTCCTTTGATCGGAAAGTATGAGGAGGATCGGGCTGAACAGCTTATCATAAATACATTAAATAAACTTCCGTCTTATAAAGCAGGCTATCTGGTCCTTGATCTGACCGGGCTCGATCAAGAAATCGGCCGGCATACAGTCAGTCTGATCGAGAAAATCGGTTCAGCAGCGAAACTAATAGGAACAAAAACGATACTTGTAGGGATTTCATCCGAACTTGGAATTGCCATTACGCAATCAAGTATCAACCTGTCTAAGTTTGATTGCTTCCAGACTCTGCAGCATGGCATTCATTATGCGATCGGCCAAATGGGGCGGAAAATAATATAACGAACAAAGGCTCCCGCAACTGCGGAAGCCTTTGTTTTTTTTAAGAAATATCTCTGATTTAATCCAGGCCAAGCTTCCTGACTGGCAGGTGCCATTTAAATGTGTATGACAAGACCCGGAGTGCGGTGATGGCTGCAAATAATCCGTACAACTCCACCGCTTGATCAGCCATTCCCAGGCCGATAACGAGGCCAGCAAGTACAGCCCAAACAGCATAAATTTCAGCTTTCAATACTAGTGGTTTACGACCTGCGAGCAAATCTCGGATAATTCCGCCTCCACTGCCTGTCAATACAGCTGCAACGATGACGGCACTTAGCGGATGGTCCATATTTGAAGCATAGATGGCACCTTGTATTGCGAAGGCAGCCAATCCGATTGCATCAAAGAAATTGCCCCATCGCTGCCAGTGTTTTAACAGGTTACTTGGGAAAATAAAAACGATTGTAATGGATAGTAAGGCTAGGTTGAAAAACAGACCCTGATCCCATAGTGCTGATACAGGTACGCCAATCAGCAGGTTTCTGATGGCCCCTCCGCCAAACGCAGTCACAATCCCTAATATATAAACACCGAAGATATCATATTCTTCTTCCATTGCAATAATCGCACCGCTGATCGCGAATGCAACTGTGCCAATCATGCTGAGTACTTCCCATGTCATTTTATGCTTTTACTCCTCTTGTGTAAGTGATCTTTGAATACTAAAATAGGAAAATGCAAACATATTGATTTTATCACTTTCTTCCCGATTTACAACCACTTTAGCCCAATATTGCAAAATTTTTGTTTACCTATAATTTTTGGTATGATGTTTTTAGCTATATATAATGAAAGAAGGGTGTTATTTGGAACGAGAAAATGTACTTGAGAAGGTAATCCTTGTAGGCTGCCAGACTGCCGATGAAGACGATCTCCGCTTTCAATATTCAATGGAAGAACTCGAATCTCTGACAGAAACGGCGCAGGGGACAGTAATGGTGCAAGTTGCCCAGAAACGGGTTAAGGTCCATCCGGCTACATACATAGGTAAAGGAAAGGTAGAAGAGCTTCAGGCGCTAGAAGAGGAGCTTGAGCCAGACTTAATCATATTCAACGATGAATTATCTCCAAGCCAAAACCGCAATCTTTCTGCCGGGTTAAAAGCAAGGGTCATTGACCGGACACAGCTGATTCTTGATATATTTGCCCAACGTGCCCGCTCGAAGGAAGGGAAGCTCCAGGTTGAGCTTGCACAGCTTCAATACCTATTGCCTCGTCTCGCGGGAAAAGGGATTGAGATGTCACGCCTTGGTGCGGGTATTGGAACGAGAGGCCCAGGGGAGACGAAGTTGGAATCCGATCGCCGTCATATCCGCAGACGGATTGATGATATCAAATCCCAGCTTGCTGTCATTGTTCAGCATCGCGACCGTTACCGAGAACGGCGCAAGAAAAACAAAACGTTCCAGATAGCGCTTGTCGGTTATACAAACGCCGGCAAGTCTACCCTGTTTAACCGGCTGACGGAAGCAGATTCTTATGAAGAAAACCAATTGTTTGCGACGCTGGATCCGATGACAAGAAAAGCGATTTTGCCAAGTGGATTCACGGCGTTGCTAACGGATACGGTTGGTTTCATCCAGGACTTGCCGACGACTTTGATCGCTGCTTTCCGTTCGACGCTTGAAGAAGTTCGGGAGGCTGACCTGCTGCTGCATGTAGTCGATATGTCGAATCAGGATTATTTTTCGCACGAACAGACGGTAAATAAATTGCTTGAAGATCTCGAAGTTCAGCAAATTCCACAGCTCACCGTATATAATAAACGGGATATCGTTCATCAGGATTTCGTACCGAACGCAAAAAACGAAACAGCCTTTATCAGTGCATTCAGTGAAGAAGACAGGAAAAATCTGCTGTTAAAAATTGAGCAAACCATCATGGGCATGATGGAACCATTCCATGTCATTGTTCCTTCAGATGAAGGCAAGCTGCTGGCGCAGCTGAAAAATGAAACGATCCTGCGTGAACTTTCTTTTGATGAAGATAAGCAGGGGTATGTTTGCAAAGGATTCTCTTTGACTGACCATCAAATTACTGGGCAGTTGAAAAGGTTTTCTTTTTAACAACTGAAATTTAATTTTAGCATTTACAATAGATAGGAGAACAACATGTTTACACAGCTGAAAAATGGGCAAAGGCTGCAACCGCTCGTAAGCGAGATCGAGCAGCAGATTGCCGGAGTGCATAAAAAAATAGATGAGCGAATTGATACGAACCAATTCAGAGTACTGCAAAGCTTCCAAAGAAACCGAGTAAGCGATTCACATTTTATCCCGACTACAGGCTATGGCTATGACGACGCAGGCAGGGAGACGGTTGAGAAGATTTACGCCGAAGTCTTTGGCGGTGAAGCGGGGCTGGTCCGTCCACAAATCATTTCCGGAACACATGCGATTTCGATCGCGCTGTTTGGAATCCTTCGTCCTGGAGACGAACTTTTATACATTACTGGTAAACCATATGACACGCTTGAAGAAATTGTTGGCATCCGTGGTACAGGGAATGGCTCTTTAAAGGAGTTTGGCATTTCCTACAATACTGTCAATCTGACAGAAAAAGGGGAAGTAGATTGGGATGCTGTAGAGAAGGCGATTAAGCCAGAAACTAAGATGATCGGGATCCAGCGCTCAAAAGGATATGCGACAAGGCCGTCGTTCACAGTTTCAGAAATAGGTGAAATGATAAAGTTCGTAAAAGAAATCAAAAGCGATGTAGTCGTTTTTGTTGATAACTGCTATGGTGAATTCGTCGAGGAGCTTGAACCATGCCATGTTGGTGCGGATTTAATGGCAGGATCGTTGATCAAGAATCCTGGAGGCGGGATTGCCAAAACAGGCGGCTATATTGTAGGAAAGACAGAATACGTCGAATCATGCTCATACAGGATGACCTCTCCCGGCATAGGGGCAGAGGCTGGCGCTTCACTTTATTCACTTCAGGAGATGTATCAGGGTTTCTTTATGGCGCCGCATATTGTGGCTCAAGCGTTAAAGGGTGCAGTTTTTACAGCAGCGCTGCTTGACCGCCTTGGCATGAACTCTTCACCAAAATGGGATGCAAGGCGTACAGATCTGATTCAGTCAGTCCAGTTTGATGACAAGGATAAGATGGTTGCTTTTTGCCAGGCGATTCAATTTGCTTCACCAGTCAATTCTCATGTTACCCCATACCCTGCTTACATGCCTGGATATGAAGACGATGTGATCATGGCGGCTGGTACATTCATCCAGGGAGCAAGCATTGAGCTGACAGCAGACGGTCCTACCAGGGCCCCATATGTAGCCTATGTCCAGGGGGGACTGACCTATTCACATGTGAAAATGGCTGTTTGCCTCGCGGTGGATTCTTTAATTGAAAAAGGTTTAATTCAAATAAAATAGGAAAATATACAACAGGACAGCTTGTTTTTAATGTCCTGTTATTTTTTTATGAAATTTCATGTCAGATAATCTAACATATGTTTGACAACATATATAACATTGAATATAATGAGA
>NZ_JBAVFI010000517.1:0-3720 GCF_049588175.1 Mesobacillus sp. | reverse complement strand
ATTGTCCGTCCTTCGTCATCTGGAGATCAATCTCTATATAATCTCCCTCCATTATGGTCCCAAGTTCATACGCCGTAAAAGTGTGTTCAGGGGCATGTCCCGACGCACCGCGATGGGCGATGATAATTGGTTTGAATGGTCCAAAATGAGAAGGGCTTTTTGCCAAGGCTGAATCAGCTTGTAAAAAAGAAAAGCAGAAAAGAGCAATAGCCGCCATTCGATATATGCATTTCATCTCCTCACTCTCCCCTTAGTGTGAATTCATAGCTGATTTGATTCGGAGACTTCCAGAGAAAATAGTTAACTTTTAGATAAAAAATCTTATTAGCAATTTAACTGGGTGTAAATATTATTAACATCTTTGCTTGTAATATGTTTTTTTCTTAAGGTAGTTTTCACAATCGTTTTATTGCCATAACCGTGTACTCTAAAAGTAAATGAAGCGTCGATTCATTATTGTCTTGCATTTAACAAAAAGTACGAAATAACCTTTGCAGAACTAATTCAATACTATTTCCAAACCTTCCACCAATTGCGTTTATGATGTTTTGAAGCTGCTGTTTCGCGGAAGCTTTCGACCATATCTTTAAACATTTCGTCACGCTGCCTGATCTCTTTCCGGAATTCTTCGCGTTCGGTTTTAATGGTCTTAACAAAATAATCTCTTTCTTGCGTGAGGATTTCATTTAAATTTGAGAGTTCCTGATGGGTTGCTTCACGGCTGTTTGACACATAATCAGCAAGAATTTTAAACTCCTCTGCTACCGTTTCTGTCCTCTCGTTCAAGCGTTCAGACAGCACTGATAATTCTTTGTTAGTCCCGGACGTCAGTTTTTCAACTGAACTTGACAGGGTTGTGATCTTGTCATTCGTTCCTTTCGAAGTCTTTGTCAGGCTGTTTGCCAGGGAAGCAATCTTTTCGGAAGTCCCTTTTGAAACATTCGCAATGCTTCCTGATAGGGTATTTATTTTTTCGGTGGTACCCTTCGAAACCTTCGCAACACTCTCAGTGAGCTTGGTAATTTTGTCTGTCGTTCCTTTGGATGTTTTTTGGATATTGTCCGAAAGCTGTGCTATTTTTTCAGATGTGCCCTGTGAAGCTTTTACGACACTTTCAGAAATTATGCCGAACATTTCTGTTGTGCCACGAGATACTTTTGCAATGCTGGTGTGCAATTCAGAAGTACCCTTCGATACATTCGAAAGCTCCGAAGAAATGGTTCCGAGGGTTTCGGAATTTTCTTCCGAAGTTTTCGCCACTGTATCTGAGAGTTCTTTAATTTGTTCGGTAGTCCGTTCTCCTGATTTATAAATCGAGTCAGAAATCGTTTTGACTGTCGTAAAAGTGCCCTTAGAAATCTCCTTTTTAACTTCCTCCAGAACCTCTTTACGAATGCCGTTCCTGATTTCCGATTTTACTTCGGCAATTAAAGTTTCTTTATATTGCTCCATAGCAGCCATAAAAGCTTCGTAGCCTTCATCATTTTGTGCGTGAAGCTGGGCAGGGACGCCCGGTTCAATCATTAATGCACTTGTTTCTGAAAATGGCTCTGTTACTGACTGAGGGTCCTTTTCCATATGTCTTTGAAGAAGATCGCGAATCATTTCCTTGCTTAAATTTTTATCGCGCATTTGTTTGATTTTCATCAAAAATTCAATCTCTATATCTGTATAAAATCTCGCGCCTTGTTTAGTCCGCGGAATGATTAACAGTCCTGAAAGATCCTTTTCCCATTGCCTGATGGTTCCCGAGGGAACATTAATTTTCTTGGACACCTCTTTAATCGTATATGCTTTCATGAATTGAGTGTCAGTCATCATGCACATTCCTTTCTGTTAATAGTTTTAAAAATAATGTGTAACAAATAAATTCCTCATTGATATTCTAGTTTTCCTGCATGGTGACAAAAGCTATCAAAAGTAGTGGTGTTTCACCATAAGATGCAAAAATCATACAGTGTTCGCACATAATCTTGGTTGAATCCGGAGGATAAATAGATGATTTCGGGATGCAAGGTGGAATTTTTGAAAATACATAGCAAAAACATATGATTTAACGTGATGATTTTAGTGATTTGATTTACAATAGGAAGGCAAGCTAACACGGGAGTCCGAAGGGGACAAACATATAAAACATTTCAGCATATGGTTTTCGAAACTGTTTTGATTGGTTAGCTCTTAATACATATACATCATTTAAGCAAACGTACATCACATACTTTCTGGAGGCGTAGAAAATGTCAGAGGTAAAAGTCCGGATCGAAAAAGATTTTTTAGGAACGAAGGAAGTATTGGCTGATGCCTATTACGGCATACAAACATTGAGGGCCGTAGAAAACTTCCCAATAACAGGATATAGAATACATAGTGAGCTTATTAAAGCGATGGCGATCGTAAAGAAAGCAGCTGCACTTGCCAATATGGAAACTGGAAGACTATATGGCGGCCTTGGTGATGTCATCGTCAAAGCGGCAGACGAAATCATCGATGGAAAGTGGCACGATCAGTTTATCGTCGATCCGATTCAAGGCGGAGCTGGAACATCCATTAATATGAATACAAATGAAGTCATCGCCAATCGCGCTCTCGAACTGCTTGGTGAGGAAAAAGGGGATTATTTTACATTAAGTCCGAATTCACACGTTAATATGGCCCAATCAACAAATGATGCTTTTCCTACTGCGATCCATATTTCCGTTCTTTCATTATTAGACAAGCTCCTTGACACGATGAGCATTATGCGTGAGGTTTTTTCGAAAAAGGCAAGAGAATTCGATTCAGTAATTAAAATGGGTAGAACACACCTTCAAGATGCGGTGCCGATTCGCCTTGGCCAGGAATTCGAAGCATATACACGAGTCATTGAACGTGACATCGAACGGATCAAGCACACTAGAGGCCATCTTTATGAGGTAAATATGGGTGCAACAGCGGTCGGAACTGGGTTAAACGCTAATCCAAAATATATTAAAAATGTTGTAGTCCATTTGTCAGAAATTAGCGGATATCCGTTAACGAACGCAGACCATCTGGTTGATGCCACACAAAATACCGATGCATATACGACTGTTTCTGCAGCCTTGAAGGTATGTATGATGAATATGTCCAAAATCGCAAACGATTTGCGATTGATGGCTTCAGGACCACGCGTGGGATTCAATGAAATTATCCTTCCTGCTCGCCAGCCAGGTTCTTCAATCATGCCCGGTAAGGTAAATCCTGTTATGCCTGAAGTCATAAACCAGGTAGCATTCCAGGTAATCGGCAATGACCATACGATTTGTCTTGCATCCGAAGCGGGGCAGCTCGAACTGAATGTTATGGAACCTGTCCTTGTCTTCAATCTGATTCAGTCGATCAGCATCATGAACAATGGCTTTAAAGTATTTACAGACCATTGCTTAGTAGGCATCGAGGCAAACAAAGAAAAGCTTGAGAAGGATGTAGAGAGAAGTGTAGGGATCATCACCGCAGTCAACCCGCACCTTGGATACGAAGCGGTTTCACGGATCGCACGCGAAGCGATCCTTACAGGAAAATCAGTACGCGAACTATGTCTTGCATACGATGTATTGACAGAAGAAGAACTAGATTTAATCCTTAATCCATACGAAATGACAAACCCAGGCATCGCAGGCGAAGAACTTCTTAATAAAAATTAAACAGTTTAACACATTAAAGCGCTGGGGGTCTGACCCCCAGCGCTTTAATGTGTTAAAT
>NZ_JBAVFI010000516.1:0-5696 GCF_049588175.1 Mesobacillus sp. | reverse complement strand
TCCTACTACTACAGGAACGAAAACACCTGAAATTTTATCGGCAACACGCTGGATCGGCGCCTTGCTTCCCTGCGCTTCCTCTACTACTTTAATGATGCCAGCTAAAGCGGTATCTTTTCCAACCTTTGTTGCGCTCATAGTTAGCGTTCCATTTTTATTGATGGTTGCTCCAATTAAAGGATCACCAGATGTTTTCTCAACAGGTATGGATTCTCCGGTAATCATTGCTTCATCGACTGCTGATTGACCCGATACTACTTTTCCATCTACTGGAATCTTTTCACCAGGTTTGACGATAATTGTATCGTTCACTTTTACATCTTCGATTGGAATTTTGATTTCCTGCCCATCCCTGATTACAGTCGCTTCCTTAGCCTGAAGGCTCAGCAATTTTGAAATCGCTTCTGTTGTACGGCCTTTTGCTAATGCCTCAAACAACTTCCCGACTAAAATCAAGGTAATTAGGACAGCACTCGTTTCAAAATAAAGATGAGGATGGTAGTGCGGTTTTCCAATCGTTTTGATCGCTTCCGCCAGACTGTAAAAATATGCGGCAGATGTACCGAGCGCGACAAGTACATCCATATTTGCACTCTTGTTTTTAAGTGATTTATAAGCACCTACATAAAATTGTCCGCCAATAAAAAATTGCACCGGTGTCGCTAACAATAGCTGGAACCAAGGATTCATCAATAATTCAGGCATCGGCAGCCCAGTGTCCCATGGCGCATGCCCAATCATCGTATAAAGAAGTGGAAGAGATAATAGAATTGAGATCCACAGCTTTCTCTTCTTTGCGTTGATTTCTTCTTCTTTTTGCTGTGCTTTTGCTTCACGCTGGACTTTTTTCTTTGCGTCATATCCAAGGTTCTGAATTTTGCCGATTATTTTTTCTGATGACAGAATGGCACTGTTATATTCAACAGATGCTGATTCAGTGGCTAGATTAACAGTTGCTGAAACCATTCCATCCATCTTGTTAAGAACCTTTTCGATCCTTGTGGAGCATGCGGCGCAGGTCATACCAAAAACGTCCAAATCCAACTTGTCATTTCTGATCCCGTACCCCAGATTGTTAATTTTATTAAATATATCGTCGGGATTTATTTTATCTGGTTCATATGTGACTGAGGCATTTTCCATTGCCAGATTTACTGTTGCCTCTACCCCGTCCATCTTATTGAGGATTTTTTCAATCCTTGTTGAACAGGAGGCACAGGTCATACCGGTTATATCGATGCTTATTTGTTCTTTCAATCTCAACACCCCGCTTTGTTTTCCGATTTTACATTATCGGATTCGTTAATCTTTACTGTTCATTTCCGCTCGGGCATGCTAACTAACAACATTGAGCTTTGACATAGCTGATCATATAAACTTCACTTTAAATTATTATCAGCTATAACTTTACTATACCCCAGTATAGTATATTTATCAACAAAAAAAACTTGCTTTTTTTGTTAGTTTACATCTTTTTGTGGTTTCCACAGTAATAATTGTCACATATCAGATAAGCCCAAAACCTATAACTTACATCAATTCTTTCCGACTTGGCACTCAATACTTATATACAAGCTTTTATAAAAGTGCATTTGCAACTTTTTAACGCATACAGCTATAGATACACTTAATCAGATATAGTAGCCCACCTACAAATTTAGCAATCCAAATGCGATCCTTAAGAAAAGAAATGTAATGTAATTTTATCGCTAAGCAAAACAACAAAAAGAGCCTGCCACCAGCTGGCAAGGCTCTCACTTATTAGATTTTTTTCACATTATCGAAGTATTCTTCCAATGTCCAATTATTTTTATATATCTCAGTAGCTGCCTTGATGCCAACATAACGGAAATGCCATGGCTCGTACATATAGCCGGTAATGCCTTCCTTGCCTTTTGGGTACCTTAAAATAAACCCATATTCATGAGCATTGTGAACAAGCCATACTCCTTCTTTTGTTTTAGCGAATTGCTCATCAAGATTAAAGTCATTTGTCCTGCTGGAGATATCCATCGTCAAACCGGTTTGATGTTCACTGCTTCCCGGTATCGCTACTGCTTCTAGAGCTTTTTCCTTGCCAACTCTTTTAATTTCAGCATTAAAAATTGCATCCTGGCGTCCATATGACCGATACCCGGAGACTGCGGCTAATTCGATTCCATCGTTTTTCGCCCCAGCAAACATTTTTTCCATGGCAACAGCGGCTTCTTGTCTCATTAAGCTTTTCTCAAGCTTGGCATCACCAAACGAGAACAGTACATTAGGGCGGACTAAATCATTCGGAATATAGTTTGCCGGCAACCCAAATACTTTATTAACAAGGGATAAAGTATTTTGTGGATTTTGGATAACATTTCTGCCATCTGCATTTTGAATGACATTGAAATATGCGGCTTCTAGCGTCAGTTCATCTTCTCCAGGCTTGTCCACATTCTCTTCATTTTCACTCATGTTATCATCTTGTGGAGTAGTATCACTAGGTATATTCTCTTGTTCGTCAGCCTGCTGTTCTTGTCCAGTAAATTTTTCTCCAATGTAAGGAATCTTCTTTAAATAAGTTTCTGCAGGTGCACATCCTGCCAACAATAATGGCAAAGTACATAATAGTAAAATCTTCTTCATTTTATCCACCAATCTTTAGCTTTCTGAGGCAATAACACCATTCTATCATTTTTCAAAACAGTTTCGTATGGCCTTTTTTCCCATTCATGTTCTTTTAATTATGCCTGTAAATTAGTGCTTGCAAACTTGCTTACGGAAAAACCCTTTCCACTAGGAAAGGGTTTTCAGGCTAATTTATTCTTTAACTACTGCTTCAAGTGCAACTTCAATCATATCGTTGAAGGTTGTCTGGCGTTCCTCTGATGTAGTTTCTTCACCTGTAAGGATATGGTCACTTACAGTAAGGATTGATAGAGCCTTGCGATCATATTTGGCAGCCAATGTGTAAAGTGCTGTTGTTTCCATTTCTATTGCAAGAATTTGGTATTGCGCCCATTTTTCAAGTTCAGCATTATCATTGTAGAACTGGTCAGCAGTGAATACATTCCCCACTTTAAGGTTCAAGCCTTTTTCCAAACCTGAGTTATACGCTTTATATAGCAGGTCGAAGTTAGCAGTTGGAGCAAAATCCACACCGCCAAATGTCATGCGGTTCATCTGTGAATCAGTTGATGAGCTCATAGCAAGGATGACGTCTCTAACTTTTACATCCTTTTGAATGGCACCGCATGTTCCTACACGCACAAGGTTTTGTACATTGTAGCTATTCATTAGTTCATTAATATAAATTGAAATGGAAGGAACGCCCATTCCAGTACCCTGAACTGAGATTCTTTTGCCTTTGTATGTACCAGTGTAACCGAACATATTTCTTACTTCATTATATAGCTGTGCATTTTCAAGGAAAGTTTCAGCAATATATTTCGCTCTTAAAGGATCGCCAGGAAGCAATACCGTTTCTGCAATTTCATTTTCTTTCGCACCAATATGTACACTCATAATAAAATCCTCCATCCTATGGGTTGCTACTACAAAACTATACCATAATATAGCTGCTCAGGAAAATCTTCAGTTTCATGACAATTTTGTAGACGGGAATGCTAGAAATAGCTTAGCCATTGCCATTGCAAAAAATTCCTCAACATTATTTTCGAAAAAATATGGTTTAAAAAGGAGAATGAACAATGGGAAAGAAACACCGTAACAGGATCAATTCACCTAAGAAAAACAATCATATCCCGCCTGAAGCAATCATTGCCGAGCAGGAAGCACACGGAAAAGAATATTCCGCAACTGGCCGGAAAAGCAAGGCATAGAAAAAAGACGATGGAGCTTAGCTTCATCGTCTTCTTCCCTTAAGTTTGTTAACATTTAGCAATAACGCTCCACTGCAGCCTGGATTTTTTGCTTTAATGATGGAAGGTCTGAAGCATGGACAGTCATCCGGACATAGGATTCGTCCATACCCATTGCCTCTGATAGAAATCCGCCAAGACCCTTCGCCCTGCGGTCAACTTGCATTAATACTTCTATTTCATTTTCATTGTTCGGATATAAATTAAGTTCTAATTCGTCAAGCCTGCCTCTGAAAGGACCAGATACCGGCACAAACTCGAATTCCTGGACAAATGGGAGATGTCTGCGAAGATGTCTTGGTGCCTCTTCGCATTCCGCCTCTCTCAAGCGGAAGCCCAAATCGCTGACTGCATTGAAAATCCCATCCATCAATGGGTTTGGAATAACAGTTAAATAATCCTTATCAGTAGGGTCAACAGCATTTTTAATGTCCAGTCCAGTTGTTACCCAAACTTTTGTCCGACCCATTGACAAAGGCATTTCCAATGGAAGCCTGAATGTAAACGGAATTTCTTTTGTTTCATTGTCCTTAATCCTGAAGGACTGTGTCAGTTTGAAACGATCAATTTGAGCAGTTGCAGTGTATTTTTTATCATCTGATTCCTTTATATAAGTTGTATGTAAACTCAGGTAAATATCATCAATATTCTGTTCTGTGCTGCCGCCGCGGATTTGAACCACGCCGCGAACCTCTTCGCCTGGCATAACCCGATCTTTTTCTAGTCTTGTATCTACCTTCGCTGCACCGATTCCTACACTAGCGAACACTTTATTAAAAAACGACATTAGTTTATCCTCCCAAAATTCTTATTGATTCATGTTTATGTATACGTTTATCTTATCTAAGGGTTTCACACTTTTGAAATTTTTTTTTGCTCTATTGGTGAGCACATTTCCATCCTCAATAAAAAAGGCAGACCCAGTTGAATCCACCTTTAAAAAATTAAGTTCTAGTCTATGTCCTGTTCTTCATCGATAATGCACTTTTCTATCAGATACTCAAAAGTGATATCTGCCATTTCTTCAAGTTCCTCTTCCGTGGGAACGTATCCCCTTTTTACAAGTTCATGAAAGAAAAATTCAGCTATTTCCTCTGTATCAATAAAAACCTCAATCTCTTTCACGGATTCGCCCCCCTTTATTCAAATGTATGTGAAGCATGCCTGTTTCATGCCAAGCATAGACTGAATTTTTGTATAGGTTCTAACTAAATTGGACAAGCATAGAATGAAATAAACTTATCAAGGAGTGGATTCGTGTGGATAGACTGGGTACCCTGGCCGAATTGTTTGTGGAGGATGTAAATAAAGAAGACAGTGCAGTACTTGAATCATTCGAAAACATCTTGGACTTTTTATATAAAATAATTTTAGTGGCCGGAAGTCCATTCTTGCTTTATGTTCTGCTCCAGTTTTCAAACTTGCCTTAAACATGGCTTTTTCCATCATTATTGACAAGGATCGATAACTTGCGCAGTATCACTCTCATAACATGAGCATATTCTTCATCATTAAACCATTTATATAAAATTCGATAATCATTGTAAATATCAAGCAGATTATCAATGGTTGTTCTTTTTTGGTAGATTTTCCGCAATTCTTCCTTTTCGCCTGAACGTGACGGTGAAGGTTTTTTCTCGAGGTTGGCCGACGGCTTCACCTCTTTGTTAGCAGAAAAGAGCAGGCCCAATTTCTGAATGAATGTTTCGGCACTTTCCGAGTCCGCAACAAGCGTCAATTCTTCCTCACCAGCTTCAAGCCATTCGCCATCTTTAATTCTGGAAAGTTCGTAAATGACATCTTCCCAGGCATCTTCTTTATATCTCCAAATTTCTGTCC
>NZ_JBAVFI010000515.1:0-4301 GCF_049588175.1 Mesobacillus sp. | reverse complement strand
TATAGGTGTTAACCTGACTACAAATGCCAACCAGATCATCAATGCGGAAGGAAAGCTCATAGCACCAGGATTTATCGACCTTCACGTCCATTTGAGAGAACCGGGCGGCGAAAAGAAAGAAACAATCGCTACAGGTACACTGGCCGCGGCAAAAGGCGGCTTCACTACCGTGGCTGCTATGCCAAACACAAGGCCGGTTCCTGATTCAAAAGAACAGATGGAGTGGCTGCAGGAAAAAATCAAGGAAACAGCTTCAGTTAGAGTCCTGCCATATGCATCAATTACGGTAAGAGAACTGGGACAGGAACTTACTAATTTTGCTGAATTGAAGGCAGCGGGTGCATTCGCCTTAACGGATGATGGAGTAGGAGTGCAGTCAGCAGGAATGATGCTGGAGACAATGAAAAAGGCAGCGAACCTGGATATGGCAGTCGTTGCGCACTGTGAAGACAATACATTAATAAACAAAGGCTCGCTCCACGAAGGGAAGAAATCTGCTGAGCTTGGAATCAACGGAATTCCTTCGGTTTGTGAGTCTGTACATATCGCCAGGGATATCCTGCTTGCTGAAAAAGCAGGATGCCACTACCACGTATGCCATATCAGCACAAAAGAATCGGTCAGAGCAGTAAGGGATGCCAAGAGATATGGCATTAGAGTCACTGCTGAGGTAACACCACATCATTTACTTTTAAATGAAGAAGACATACATGGAAACGATGCGAACTATAAAATGAATCCACCCTTGAGAGGGAAAGCGGATCAAGAAGCATTAATCGAAGGTTTGCTCGACGGCACGATTGATTTCATCGCTACAGACCATGCACCTCATACGAGCGAGGAAAAAGCAGAGGGCATAGAGCTTGCACCGTTCGGAATCGTCGGACTGGAAACAGCATTTCCGCTCTTGTATACACACTTAGTGGAAAAAAACATTATCACATTAAAACAGCTAATTGACTTTTTGACGGTAAAACCTGCAGCTGCTTTCGGGCTGCCTTATGGTGAAATAAAGGTCGGGGCTGCTGCGGACTTAGTAGTGATTGACCTTGAAGAAACAAGAGAAATCAATCCAGATGAATTTTTATCAAAAGGAAAAAACACACCATTTGATGGCTGGAGCTGTAAGGGATGGCCAGCATTAACGATTGCCGAAGGAAAAATAGTCTGGGATAAAGGATGTGTGACAGCATGAAAAAACAGCTGATATTAGAGGATGGAACGATATTTATTGGAGAAGGATTCGGAAGTGAAGCATCGACTGCAGGCGAGGTTGTATTTAATACTGGCATGACTGGTTATCAGGAAATCCTGTCAGATCCATCTTACTGCGGACAAATTGTTACTCTAACGTATCCCTTGATCGGGAATTACGGTATAAACCGTGACGATTTCGAGTCAATCAGTCCTGCTGTCCACGGACTCATTGTAAAAGAAAATGCTGATTTCCCTTCAAACTGGAGATCCGAATTGCCGCTAGATACGTACCTGAAAATGAAGAATATCCCTGGAATCGCAGGTATAGATACAAGGAAACTGACAAAAATCATCCGCCAGCACGGTACATTAAAGGGTACTATTTGCGGAATAGAAGAAAATCCTGAAGATATTATTGCTTCACTAAGAGGCAAAATGCTGCCAAACGATCAGGTAAGGCAAGTATCAACGAAAACTCCGTACCCAAGTCCTGGCCGCGGGCACCGTATCGTACTGGTTGACTTTGGCCTGAAGCATGGCATTTTAAGAGAATTAAATGATCGGAATTGCGATGTGATTGTTGTACCTTATAACACAACTTTCGAAGAAATTCTTAGCTTAAGCCCGGATGGCATTATGCTTTCAAACGGCCCTGGGGATCCAAAGGATGTTCCTGAAGCAATCGAAATGATCAAGTGCTTGATTGGCAGGGTACCGATGTTCGGAATTTGTCTGGGACATCAGCTATTCGCGCTAGCATGCGGAGCTGACACAGAAAAAATGAAATTTGGCCATCGCGGTTCGAACCATCCAGTCAAGGATTTGAGTACAGGAAAAATTGCTATTACATCTCAGAACCACGGTTATACCGTTAAGGAAGATTCAATCTTAGGAACAGAGCTGGAAGTCACACATATTGCCCTGAATGATGGAACGATTGAGGGACTTTCGCACAAAAATGCTGCGGCATTTACGGTCCAGTACCATCCAGAAGCATCCCCCGGACCAGAAGATGCAAACGGATTATTCAATCAATTTTTAGACATCGTAGAAGCAGAGAAAAGGGAGGCTGTCGCAAATGCCAAAGCGTAAAGATGTAAACAGTATATTAGTAATCGGGTCAGGCCCAATTATCATCGGGCAGGCTGCAGAATTTGATTATGCCGGAACTCAGGCGTGCATTGCTTTGAGGGAAGAAGGATATAAGGTCATCCTCGTCAATTCCAATCCGGCGACAATTATGACTGATACTGAAATTGCCGATGTTGTATACATCGAGCCGCTTACTCTCGAGTTTGTGTCGAGGATCATCCGCAAGGAACGCCCTGATGCCATCCTGCCAACATTGGGAGGGCAGACTGGACTGAATCTGGCGGTTGAACTGGCAAAGGCAGGAGTGCTTGAAGAATGCGCTGTTGAAATACTTGGTACAAAGCTTGAAGCGATAAACCAGGCCGAGGACAGGGAGCTATTCAGAAACCTGATGAATGAGTTAGGCCAGCCTGTTCCTGACAGCGACATCATCCATAGTCTTGATGAGGCATATGCTTTTGTAGAAAAAATCGGATATCCGGTCATTGTCCGTCCTGCGTTCACTATGGGTGGAACTGGCGGTGGAATCTGCAGCAACGAAAAAGAATTGATTGAAATTGTGACTAGCGGTATTAAGAACAGTCCAGTAGGTCAATGCTTGCTTGAAAAAAGCATTGCCGGATTCAAGGAAATTGAGTATGAAGTGATGCGAGACAGCCATGACAATGCCATTGTTGTCTGCAACATGGAGAATTTTGACCCTGTCGGAGTCCATACAGGAGACTCTATTGTCGTCGCGCCTAGCCAGACATTAAGTGACCGTGAATACCAGCTGCTGAGGAATGCGAGCCTGAAAATAATCAGAGCACTTAAAATTGAGGGTGGCTGTAACGTTCAGCTGGCACTAGATCCAGACAGCTTCAATTATTATGTTATCGAAGTGAATCCACGTGTCAGCCGTTCATCAGCACTTGCATCAAAAGCAACTGGGTATCCGATCGCAAAGCTTGCAGCTAAGATCGCGGTAGGATTGACTCTTGATGAAATGCTGAACCCGGTTACAGGTAAAACATACGCTTGCTTTGAACCGGCGCTTGACTATGTGGTCACAAAAATCCCGCGCTGGCCATTTGATAAATTCGAATCTGCCAACCGTACACTTGGAACGCAGATGAAAGCGACTGGGGAAGTTATGGCGATTGGCCGGAATTTCGAAGAATCACTCTTAAAGGCAATACGTTCCCTCGAAGCGGACGTCACACATCTTTCTTTGAAAAATAGCAGTGAAATCGATGACGAACTGCTGGAAAAAAGAATTCGCAAAGCTGGGGACGAAAGATTATTTTACCTTGCAGAGGCAATCAGAAGAGGAGTTTCGATTGAAACGCTGCACAGCTGGAGCAAAATTGACCTATTCTTCCTTCATAAAATAGAAAGATTAATAGCTTTTGAGCAGGAACTAACACAAAATGCGTTCGATCTAGATACAACAAGAACAGCAAAACAAAAGGGTTTCTCAGATAAAGTCATCTCCACTCTATGGGGAGTGGATGAAAAAGAAGTATATCAGTGGCGTTTAAAGAATGGGCTGATTCCTGTCTTTAAAATGGTCGATACTTGTGCTGCGGAATTCGAGTCTGAAACACCATATTTTTATAGCACATACGAGGAAGAAAATGAGTCTTCAGTAACTGACAAACCTAGCGTAATTGTTCTTGGATCTGGCCCGATCCGCATTGGCCAGGGCATCGAGTTTGACTATGCAACTGTCCATTCCGTAAAAGCCATCAAGGAAGCGGGCTACGAGGCAATCATCGTAAATAACAACCCTGAAACGGTATCAACAGATTTCAGCATTTCTGATAAGTTGTATTTCGAACCGCTGACAATTGAGGATGTCATGAATATCATCAATCTTGAAAAACCGATAGGCGCTGTGGTTCAATTCGGCGGACAAACGGCTATTAATCTAGCTTCAAAGCTTGTAGAACGAGGTGTGAAGATCCTCGGAACGAGCCTTGAGGATCTAGACCGTGCCGAGGACCGTGATAAGTTTGAACACGCACTTGCAG
>NZ_JBAVFI010000514.1:0-1770 GCF_049588175.1 Mesobacillus sp. | reverse complement strand
TAACAAAACAAGGCTATAAAAATTTGTTGGAGGATCTTCAGAGAGAGTACTATACAACGCTTGATGTACTTGATGAGCTTTTCAAGAAAAATGGATTCCAGGTCAGATTTGAAAAATTAAACTCCTACGTCTGGCTAATGGAGGCCGTTAAAGAAAATCGTAACTAACATGGATTGGAGAGTTGTACCTATGAGAGTTGGAATTATCGGAGCAATGGATGAAGAAGTCGAATTATTGCGGAGCAAGCTTAACGAACGAAAGGATACGAGCCTTGCAGGTTCAGAGTTTTATCAAGGTAAGATTGATAGCTTAGAAGTTATCCTCCTTAAGTCCGGAATAGGAAAAGTGAACGCAGCATTAGGTACAGCCTTATTGATTGAAAAATTCCAGCCAGATGTAATTATCAATACAGGCTCGGCTGGTGGTTTCCACAGGGACCTGAATGTTGGCGATGTCGTCATTTCAACGGAAGTCCGTCACCATGACGTGGATGTCACAATTTTTGGTTATGAATATGGGCAGGTTCCAAGAATGCCTGCTTACTTCTCGCCGGATCAAAGGCTTGTCAGCGCTGCTGTAAAAAGTGCCGAAAAAATAAATGGCATCCAGGTTGCTGAGGGGTTGATCGCTTCCGGTGATTCCTTTATGAATGATCCTGAACGAGTCGATTTCATAAGGTCGAAGCTGCCTGATTTATATGCTGCTGAAATGGAAGCAGCAGCGATCGCCCAGGTTGCCTACCAGTTTGAAGTGCCTTTTGTCATTATCAGGTCATTATCAGATATTGCTGGAAAAGATTCCAATCTATCATTTGACGAGTTTTTGGAGACAGCTGCAAAAAATTCTGCAGAACTAATTTTACTAATGTTAGAGGAGCTGAAGTAATTATGGTTAAAAAGATGAATGTTGAAAGCTTCAATCTTGATCATACAAAAGTAGCTGCACCGTATGTCCGTCTTGCTGGCACAACTCAAGGAGCTAATGGAGACGTGATTCATAAATACGATATCCGCTTCTGCCAGCCGAACAAGGAGCATATGGAAATGCCAGGTCTTCACTCTCTTGAGCATTTGATGGCTGAGAACATCCGCAATCATCATGACACTGTAGTAGATATCAGTCCAATGGGATGCCAGACTGGGTTTTATTTAGCTGTCATTAATCATGATGACTATGATGATATTCTTGTAGTCTTAGAAAAAACACTGAAGGATGTTCTTGAAGCGGAGGAAGTTCCTGCATGCAACGAAATCCAGTGCGGCTGGGCAGCAAGTCACAGCCTTGACGGCGCGAAAGAAATTGCAGTTAAAATGCTGGCGAAGAAGGATGAATGGCGCCAGGTGTTTGCTGAATAAGGAGAGTCTTTGGAAATGACAGTGTACCGCAGTATTCATGAAATTATTGGACAGACACCAATGCTTGAACTAACTCAATTTCAACTGCCAAACAATGTCCGTTTATTCGCAAAGCTGGAATACTTGAATCCAGGAGGCAGTATTAAAGACCGCCTGGGGCAGGAATTGATAGAAGAGGCGTTAAGAGCTGGCAAATTAAAAGCAGGCGGAACCATTATCGAGCCGACAGCGGGCAATACAGGGATTGGTCTTGCTTTAGCTGCAATTAATAGGGACATTAAGGTAGTTTTTGTGGTTCCTGAAAAATTCAGCATCGAAAAGCAGGAAATCATGAAGGCTTTAGGGGCCGAAATTGTTAATACTCCCACTGCTGAAGGAATTGAAGGGGCAATCCGTAAAACAAACCAATTGCTTG
>NZ_JBAVFI010000513.1:0-3215 GCF_049588175.1 Mesobacillus sp. | reverse complement strand
AATTATTCATTGCATCCCTCTCCAGCTTCAATTTTTTCTTTATATTCACGGAGTAAAAAACAAGGAGGATTGATTATCCATAACGCCAAGAGCATGGTTCTTTTATTTGAATGACCTCTTGATTACTAAAAGAACATTAATTGGTAAAAGCGGTCACTAATAAGGCCTCTTGGTTACCTAAAATAACAGAAACTGGTAAAAGCGGTCGCCAATCAGGCCTCTTGGTTACCTAAAATAACTGAAATTAGTAAAAGCGGTCACCAATGAGGCCTCTTGGTTACCTAAAATAACAGAAATTGGTAAAAGCCGATAAGGCCTCTTGGTTGCTTAAAATAACAGAAATTGGTAAAGTGGTCGCCAATAAGGCCTCTTGGTTACCTGGAAGAACATAAGTTGGAAAAAGCGGTCACCAATAAGACTTCTTCATTCGTTACCTTAAAGAACAAAAATGAGAAACAGAATGGTCATGAGATGCGTTCCTAGAACCATTCAGTCCGCTCTTTCACATGCGAATCGTTATGATAAGCCAATAGCAACAATGGTCGTCAAAACAACATTTATTTATCTTTCACCTTCAAAAGCCTTAAACCGTTCAGTGTAACGATGAGCGTCGCTCCCATATCCGCAAAAATCGCAATCCATAGGGTAAGCCAGCCTGGGATGACGAGCAGTAATGCGAGCAATTTAACACCGATTGCGAATGTGATGTTCTGTTTGATAATCATCAGTGTTTTGCGGCTTAGTTTTATTGTATACGGCAGTTTTTTCAAATCATCAGCCATTAATGCGATATCGGCTGTTTCTAGTGCTGTATCTGTTCCCGCCCCGCCCATTGCGACACCAATAGTCGCTGCGGCAAGTGCCGGTGCATCATTGATTCCATCGCCTACCATTGCCACTTTGCTGTGTTTGTTTTGCAATTCCTTGATGAATGACAGCTTATCTGCAGGAAGAAGCTCTGATTCTATTTCTGAAACTCCTGCTTCCCTGCCAATCGCTTTAGCGGTTCCGCTGTTGTCTCCAGTCAGCATGATCGTTTTTTCAATGCCCATTTCATGAAGGCGGGAAATGACTTCCCTGCTTGATTCTCTTACCTCATCCGCAACTGCTATTAAGGCAAGCATCTCAGAATCCGTCCCTACAGCCATGACTGTTTTTCCTTCATCCTGCAGCTGCGAAATTTCTGCGTTAATATTTGAAGGAATTCCGGTGCTCAAGATTCCATCAAGATATTTAGGGCTGCCGATATAATAAGTTACTCGATCTACTGTCCCTTTTATTCCTTTGCCAGTGACCGAAGAAAATTCCTCAATGACTCTATCCTTGAAAGTGATGTTATCACATTCTGCCTTGCGGACTATTGAAGCAGCTAGGGGGTGCTCTGATTTGTTCTCCAGTGCTGCAATTACTGATAATAATTCATTATGGTCATATGAAGACAGCACTTTATAGTCCGTAACGGCTGGTATTCCTTTTGTTAATGTTCCAGTTTTATCAAAAGCAATGGCCTTAATCATGCCCATTTCTTCGAGATAGACTCCGCCTTTGACAAGCACGCCATTTTTCGCTGCATTGCCGATCGCGGTTACGATCGAAACTGGGGTTGAAATGACAAGTGCACATGGACAGCCGACAACTAGCACGGCCAGCCCTTGATAAACCCACTCGCTCCAATCAGCGCCAAATAACAGCGGAGGAAGAATGGCTACCAAAAACGCGACAAGAATAATGATCGGGGTATAATACTTGGCGAAACGGTCGACAAATGCCTGTGATGGTGCCTTTTCTGCCTGCGCTTCCTCCACAAGATGAATGATCTTTGCAATGGTGGTATCGTCCACCAATTTAGTGATCTTCACTTCAATAAGGCCTTCCCCAGTCAATGTTCCTGCAAAAACCTCATCGCCGGGATTTTTCTCGGCAGGAACCGATTCGCCTGTAATTGCTGCCTGGTTGACGGCCGAGTATCCGGCGACCACGTCCCCATCCATAGCGATTTTTTCTCCGGGTTTTACGATCATGATATCGCCAACTTCAATTTCATTGACATTCACGAGGAATTCCCGCTCATTCCTTCGAACGAGTGCTTCCTTTGGAGCTATATCCATCAATGAACGAATGGACGCCCTGGCTTTATCCATTGAATACCGCTCAAGCACTTCGCTAATTGCAAAAAGGATGACAACAACTGCTCCTTCGCTCCACTCCCCAATAATCGCGGCCCCAATGATGGCAACCGTCATCAACGCCCTCATGTCAAAATCAAGCTTCAAAAGATTATTTATTCCGGTTTTAAAGAGTGAATGACCGCCTACAAGAATTGCTCCTAAAAATGAAATTATTGCAGAGAGGCTTCCCTCTCCGTCATTCATTTGAAAATAGTACCCCGCAATAATGAACAATAAGCTAATCAGAACATTGAGGTTTTCCTGCCAAAATGGTTTCTTCTTTTCAGGCACAATTTCTGCTTTATCTGGATATAACCTTAAATTCTCAAATGCTCCTGCCTTTTCGAGTTCTTCAATGGAGGCGTTGCCATAAACGGTTAATTTGGAGGCACCAAAATTTACTTTTGCATCAAAAACACCATCCAGGTGTTTTACGTTCTGTTCGAACTTTCCGGCACAGCTAGCTCAGGTGAAGCCCTGAACGCGGTAAATTGTTTTTTCTCCTTGTATTCATGCTGCTTCAGCCACTGTTCTCCATCTCCTTTTGATGTTCAAACGCTATGTGGATTAATTGTTTAACATGATCATCGATTAATGAGTAAAAGACCAGCTTTCCTTCTTTACGATATTTTGCTAGACCGAGATTTTTTAACAGCCGTAAATGATGTGATGCCGTGGCTGTAGAGGCATTTACAATCGAGGCTACATCGCAGACGCACAGTTCTTTTTCAACGTAAAGGGCGTATGCAATTTTCATCCTCGTTTCATCAGATAAAGCCTTAAAAATCTTAGCTGCTTCAAAGGTATTTTGTTCATTTACCTGCGCAGCCACGCGGTCGACTTTTTCCCGGTCGATACAATTTACCTGGCAGACATCTTGTTCCTTCATTAAAATCCCCCTCCATCATTCAAATATCCGTTTGATTATAGGATATTCAAACACCCTTTTGATTGTCAATCAAAAAAAATAAAAAACCAGGAATTTTTCCTGGTTTCCATTTTCAAAGCTTATAATTCCTCAAGATTACATTATTTTCCGCCCAGATG
>NZ_JBAVFI010000512.1:0-5690 GCF_049588175.1 Mesobacillus sp. | reverse complement strand
ACCAAACCCTGAACGATCTTACATTACATGGCGGAGCACCCGTTATCGTTGGAGATAAGTGGGCAGCAACACAATGGATGAGGAGAAAGAAAGTTTAATAGGAATATGGGAACGGTTCTCGCGTTTCATTCTGAAACACGAGAACCGTCCCCATGTATTACAAAAAAAGTTTATATGAGAGTTTTGGTCATTATAAAGTCTGTTTGTTCTTCGTCCCCCATATAGAAAGAGTGGCCCCCAGTTTGAACAAATCCCATATTCTTATAAAAAGAAATGGCATTTTCATTCTTTTCCCATACACCTAACCAGATTTTCCTTTTATTCTCCTTCACTGCTATTTCGATTGCTTTATTGATGAGATATTTGCCGAGCCCGTGTTTTTGGTATTTGCTTCTTATATAAATCCTTTCGATTTCAAGGGATTCATCACCCATTTTTTCAGATTGAGCATCCTTGGTGTTGACCTTTAAATATCCAGCGATTTCATTATTAAAATAAACAAAATAGAATTGCGAAGAAATAGTGGATAATTCTTTTTCCAATTGATTTAAGTTAAATGCCTTTTCCAAATAAGCATTCATATTTTCAGGTGAATTCTCATGCTGAAAGGTCTCATTAAATGTTTCATAACTAATTTCTTGAAGTTTGCATGAATCTTCAAGGGTACACTTTTTTATATTTATAGTCATTTAAATTTGCCGCTCCTTTATAAAATCAATAATTTCTCTTGTTTCCTTTTTTAACTAATTGCCAATCCTTTTCAACGTTTTTTCTTACTCTGAGAAGAAAATTGAATATGGTTTCTGCTTCTTTTTCGGAAAACCCCTCTAATGCAACGTTATTGGAATAATCATGCTCTTTCTTTATAAAAGGATAAACATTTTCCCCTTTCTCTGTTGGAAAAAGCTTTTTAATTTTTTTGTTTTGATAATCTACTTTCTTTTCGACAAATCCATTTATTTCAAGTTTTTTTATAGCACGAGCTGCGGTTGTTCGATCTACTTTTATCATCTCGGCTAACTTTTCTTGAATGATTCCTGGGTTTTCACATATTCGCACAAGGTACAAATACTGCCCTTTTGTAAGGTCATATTCTTTAAATTCTATATTACTGATAGAATCCAATGCCCTTGCAATCATGCCAATTTCTCGTAGAATTTCCTTCATAGTTAACTCCTTCGTATATATTTTTGTTGCAAATGCAATAAAAATTAATTTGTATATAATTTACCTTGTATTTGTTGTATTTGCAACAAAACGGAATAGGTTTTAGGCTGACTTCTAATGGGAAGACAAGATAGATAGTTGAACCTATAGGAGGAATGCAAGATGAGCAAGACGATTTTCATCACAGGGGCTGGGAGTGGACTTGGCAGGGGTGCGGCTATTGGTCTTGCTAGGAATGGCCACCGAGTCATCGCGACGACGGAGCAGACTTCCCAGAAAACGGATCTGCTCCGGGAGGCAGAGGACCTGGGATTGGATATGGAAGTATTCAAGCTTGATATTACGAACGAGCTGGACCGAGATCAGATTGAAAAGTACGATTTCGATGTGTTTGTGGCTAATGCGGCAATCAATGAAGGCGGACCGCTGGCGGAAGTGCCGATGGACCGCGTCCGTGCGCTATTCGAAGTTAACGTATTCGCGACGCTGGAAACCGTGCAAATGGCTGCGCGAAAGCTTGTGGAAAAAGGCAGCGGAAAGATTATCTTCATGAGTTCAATGGCAGGGATCTCGGCAACGCCATATGTCGGTCCATATACAGCAACCAAGCATGCCATCGAAGGAATCGCCCAAACGATGAAGTCAGAGCTTGAGGGGTTTGGGGTTCAAGTGGCAACCATCAATCCTGGTGCGTATAATACAGGCTTCAACGACCGAGCCGCCGAAGAAAAATGGAAATGGTTCGACGAGTTCAAGCATTTTACCCGCAAAGAAGATATGAAAAAACAGGAAGAGGGACTTGAAAATCAGTTTGATCCAGAAGGTATGATTGAAAAAATGATTGAAATCATCCCAGCAGATCATAATAAATTCCGTACCGTTTACCCGGAGGAAACTGAAAAACAGCTTAAGAAAACGGAGAAGGAACGTTGGGGAATGGAGATTTGATCCCAAAGGGTATTGCATAAACTATACGCAAAAATGCGATTATTCTTTATCTAAAGGGTCCGTTGATGACATAATTTAAGTAAACTGGCATACGTCAATTCGTATGCTAGTTCTAGTGTCGATTTAACATTTTGGTCCTCACGAACGGAACGGAATAATCAAACTGAAATTGGTCTATTACTGAATTAAGTGAGTTAATATCTAAATGAAAACCAATATAACAAATCAATGAATTTGAATAAGCGCTGCTCTCATGTATATTAAGGCTAGAGAACAATTAGGGAGGATGATTACTATTCAAAAGCAAATACAGCTTAAAAAGAGGCCAACTGGAGTTCCTACATATGACCATTTTGAATTTGTGGAAGTACCTATAGAGAAACCGGCAAAAGGAGAAATACTTTTGCAGACTCTTTATATTTCGGTCGATCCTTATTTACGAGGGCGCATGAATGACACCAAATCCTATATCCCCCCATTCAACTTGAACGAGGCGATTTCAAGTGGCGTTATTGGGAAAGTAGTTGAATCTAAATCAGACCTTTTTGGAGTTGGCGATTTCGTAATAGGTTCATTAGGCTGGCAGGAATTCTCCATCGCAAAAGATAATACTGTGCGCAAAATTGACCCGAATCTGGCACCAGTATCGGCATATTTAAGTGTATTAGGCATGACTGGTCTTACAGCATACTTTGGCTTATTGGATATCGGTAAGCCGAAAGCAGGTGAAACAGTTGTTGTATCCGGTGCCGCAGGAGCTGTCGGTTCCATTGTGGGTCAAATCGCAAAAATCAAAGGTGCAAGGGTCGTTGGTATTGCTGGTTCCGATGAGAAGGTTCGTTATCTTCTAAATGACCTTGGATTTGATGCAGCAATTAACTACAATACACAGGATGTAGGCCCAGCCCTAAAAGAGGCATGTCCTGATGGAATCGATGTCTATTTTGAGAACGTAGGCGGAGAGATTTCCGATGCGATTTTCCCTCTCTTGAACAATTTCGCAAGGATTCCTGTCTGCGGAGCAATCTCAGCGTATAACCAGTCAGAGCCAGATGTAGGGCCACGGGTTCAGGGTTACTTAATCAAGACAAGTTCTTTGATGCAAGGATTCACGATCGGAAACTACTCCTCCCGCTTTGGCGAAGGTGCCAAAGAATTGGCCGGCTGGCTTTTAGAAGGGAAATTGAAGTATGAAGAAACGGTTACAGAAGGCTTTGAGAATACAATTGACGCATTTTTGGATTTGTTCAAAGGCGCGAATCTCGGAAAAGCGATCGTGAAAGTTGCAGATACTGACAAATAATAAGCAAAGCCGTTCCGGATTTATTTCCGTAACGGCTTTTCGTTTGTTAACCAGAAAATCCCACTGCCTTATTCTCTTACACCGAAATTGCCTTTTTTAATTTAACATTAATGCTTATTTAGTGAAAGATGGGCTACGGCAAGAATTTTCGAAACACTTGACGAACTATATCAATAATGTAAAAAGGAGCATAATCAATACGCTCCTTTTTTAGTGTCATTTTAGTTGCTAATTATATTGCCAATTAACAACTGAAGAGCCACTTTTAATATTGTTATTTATTGTTTTGTACTTCTGATCCGAACACGTTACCCCAGGATAGCCCTGTTCTATGAGTCCTAATCAGTTCCAAAAACAATTGAGGCTACAGGAAGCACGTCGTCTGTTATTATCAGAGTCAACAGATGCCACTGAAGCTGCATTCCGAGTAGGCTACGAAAGTCCATCTCAATTCAGCCGGGAATATTCCCGCATGTTTGGTTTACCGCTTAAAGAGGATATAAAACGACTGAAAGAAACCTATGACCAAAAAATAAGCCAATATAAATGTAAAAAACACTGGAAGAGTTCTCTGGCTGCAACCTGTAAGTCCCGTAACTTCAAAAAAAAGAGCGTCAATCCTTCTTGGATCAACTCCCCGATGTGAAGCTAATTTTAACATCTTACATATTTGCGTTTGAAACCAATTCTCCCTCTGTCAATTTCTTTTTGAATACTTTCGTAAGCGTTTAGGAAACTGCTTTTTTTCTCGTCCCGTTTGACTTCTACTATACCTACTTCCTTTGCGGTCTCGACTGCCTTTTCATGTAGGGGTACATATGAAATCCCCACGGTGTATAGAAAATTATTCATAGCGGATTTCGCTCGTTCTGGCGAATCATGAATCGAATTTTTCACAAGATCAAGCATATTCAAAATCTTACTTTCGGAAAATTCGTTGTCTTTGCGATTTCCTAAAAGCCAGCAATAGCAACTCCAGCCCGCTGACATTCTCAGCTCGTCACCGCTGGCAATCCATTTATCAGCAACGTCTTGTGCAATGTTTGATTCTGATAAAGTTACTGCCACCACATAATCGGACAGCATATAAAAATACGCTCCATCCATCCAACGATCAAAATCCGACTCAGTCATTGCTTTTGGGTCTGCAATAATGCCTGCAAAGTACATGGCATCGTAGTTACCTGTGGCATAAAGCTCTTCAGCTAAGCCTTGATTTATTTTTATTTTCTTTGCGATTGGTTTCATAGCTCCTGTAGCCACGCCAAAAAGCGGCTCGTGCGCACCATTGGATATGTACATTTTTTTAGAACGTTCCTTACCCAAGGCTTCAAGCTCCTGCATAACTGTTTCGAAATCCATCGTTTTGTACTTCCTTCCTTAAAATTAATACCCATTTAGTTGTAAGAAACTAGTTTATATTCTTTTTCAAGTCTTCTGAATTGGTAGCACAATAAGAAAGGGAGTTGCCACAGTAACTTCCTGTGCTAAACAAACACTATTGGCGAAAAACCCTCATAATTTTCACACGAAATCTAAAACTTTTTCATTACTTTTTCGATTATTTTTCCAGCAGTCTTTCCAGCATTCTTTGTTAGTTTCTTCTTCACTTGCTTCTTAATCTCCTTTTTTATCATGCTCTTTAATCCCATCTTTTTCCCTCTTCCTCGTATTTAATATGAATGATAAGTAACTGTACGATTCTTTAAGTAAAAAGTTTCATCTCTGCTTTGATAAAATCAAACCCAACCGTTATTGACCAGTTTGGATAATAAGAAGTTAATGCCAACTGGCACTCAGACTTGGAATGATAGAAAACTTATTGGATATGACATTAAGAAAGGAGAAAAAGATAATGGATTTTCTTTAACTTGGGAAGGGGATCAACCATCGCTGCTTAACCATTTACATATACAAGCATTAGGTGAAGAAAAAGCTAATGATACAATCAACCTAATTATGGAGTAGTCGAGTTACTTATTGGGTAACCCCAAATAAAATAACAATCCAATTAAGGTGCTAATTGGACTGTTCAATGGTGTGCTTAGGAATTTTCCTGTATTCGAAAATCGAATCCGTTAATCCTAATCCGGCGAGTTTTCCCTTTAGTAAATACTGTTTGCTGATTACCTATTCTCCATCATCTTCCGATCAAGATGCTGTTGGATCATTTTCCAGGCGGCTTCATGCTGATTTTTAGATTCTTCATCTGGAAAGCCCTTATGGCTAAGTTTTAAAAGTGTGCCGGTTTGGCGAGGTTCCAGCTCAATAG
>NZ_JBAVFI010000511.1:0-1585 GCF_049588175.1 Mesobacillus sp. | reverse complement strand
GCTGGAAGTCATAACCGAGATATAGCCAAACCTGTCGTTAAATAATAACCTGGACTTACTCAGTACAAAATATAGCCAAACACCGAAGGAAATATTGATAAAAGTGGTAGAAATTAAGATGATTTGCATTACAAACCTCCATTTAACCCCTGTAGGCAAAGGCAGCCACTAGGCAAAAGCTGCTTATGATAAATATTTCGATCATCAGCAAGAAAAGAATTCCTTCAGAGGCAGCTGCTCCTACCATTGGAGCCATAATTCCCATCATTAGTCCGTTAATATACCCGGTCAGTAAGGTTTGGTAGTCAAACAGATTGCCAAAGAAGATACCTGTTAGACTTCCAATTATTACTGCAACAAGTGTAGCCTCAAGAAAATACAATGGATAAAGATTGATGAAAATAATCCCGGTACCAAGTGCCATTCCTCCACCGGCAACCATGGCGATATTCATCCCCAAATGAAAGCCAATTTGCTTCCTTCGATTGTAAAGGTAAATATATAAAACGTATGCTGATAAAAAATTCACGGGATAGAATACAACAATCCATTCTGGCATGATAGATCACCTCACGTTCAATTTATGCAGACTGGACCCAATGGTGTTTCAACATTTCTCCTTTTCCAATAGCACTCAGGCTAATTTTTCTTATACGATAAGAAAATTTTAAGTCTATAATCGCTTTCAACTATCATGATGAAAGGATGTAATTAATAGGAAATGCTGTTAAAGGTATTAAGATATTAAGAAATTCGGAATAATAAATGCTTCCCAATTATAAAATGTATGATAAAATGAATAAGTTCAAAATCACATAAATCCGTCTTTACGGAAGAGGTTCTAGCTACCCTCTCAAAAAAACTAAGGAGAAACAGTACCTGCTGTCTTAGTGGTGCTGTTTTTTTCCGTTTAAAAGGAGATTTTTAGAATGAAAAACGAAAAAGCCGTAGTCGTTTTCAGCGGCGGCCAGGACAGTACAACATGTTTGTTCTGGGCTATGGAGCAATTTGCAGAGGTAGAAGCGGTCACCTTTGATTATAACCAGAGGCACCGGACAGAAATTGATTGCGCGAAAGAAATCACGAAGGAGCTCGGAATCAAGCATCACATTCTTGATATGAGCTTGCTGAATCAACTTGCACCAAATGCACTTACAAGAAGTGACATCGAAGTTAAAGATGGTGAAAACGGAGAATTACCATCTACCTTCGTACCAGGACGTAATTTATTATTCATGTCCTTTGCTGGGGTCCTCGCAAGCCAAGTAGGTGCTAGACATATAGTGACTGGTGTTTGTGAAACAGACTTCAGCGGATACCCTGATTGCAGGGATATTTTCATTAAGTCGTTGAACGTCACATTGAACCTTTCGATGGATGAGAATTTTGTCATACACACACCTTTAATGTGGCTGAATAAGGCGGAGACATGGAAGCTTGCTGATGAATTGGGTGCTTTTGATTTTGTCCGTACCAAAACCTTAACTTGTTATAACGGCATCATCGCTGACGGATGTGGAGTTTGCCCGGCCTGTCTGCTGAGAAAAAAAGGGCTTGATGAGTTCTTGGAAGGAGCTGTTTAATC
>NZ_JBAVFI010000510.1:0-6754 GCF_049588175.1 Mesobacillus sp. | reverse complement strand
TAAAATTGAACAAGCCATATTAAAGGAGAGCCAGAGTGAAGTACATTCAATCTGATAAAAATCCACAAGTTAAACAATGGAAAAAATTACAGACGCGTAAGGAAAGAGATAAGTCTGGCACATTTCTTGTTGAAGGCTTCCATCTTGTTGAAGAAGCACTTAAACAAAAAGAATATGTGGAAGAAATTATCTTGAATGAAAAAACAGAATTGCCGCCAAGTTGGGATTACGGCGATATCCCTGTTACAGTCGTGACGGATGAAATCAGCAGGCAGCTTGCTGATACCGAAACAACTCAGGGCATTTTCGCAGTTTGCCGACAGCCCAAACAAACACTGGAGAGCGGAAAAACGTTCTTACTGATTGATTCTGTTCAGGATCCAGGGAACCTTGGTACCATGATCAGGACAGCGGACGCTGCAGGAATCGATGCAGTCATTGTAGGAAAAGGCAGCGTCGACACATACAATCCAAAGGTGCTTCGCTCTGCGCAGGGCAGCCACTTTCATTTGCCCGTAATAAGCGGTGATCTCACCGAGTGGATTGACCGTCTTAATACGGAAAATATTCCTGTATACGGAACAGCACTTGAAAACGGTTCTGTTTTTACTGAGGCAGACAGCAGTAAAACATTCGCACTTCTCGTTGGGAATGAGGGAAGTGGGGTTAATAAGGAACTGCTGGCAAAGACAACGCAGAACCTGTATATTCCGATTTATGGGAAGAGTGAATCATTAAATGTCGCAGTAGCGGCAGGTATCCTGCTTTATTATTTGAAAACGGCAAAATAGGCGCATTTTTTTTCAAAACCATTTGATACTGCGCACAGATTATACTATAATAAACAGCAAAATAATATTTCAAAAACGCTGACGGAGAAAAGTAGCTTGATGATGGCCATCCAGGAAGAAAATGCCGAAGACTGGGAGCATTTTTATGGAACAGGCAAGCGAAGTTCACCTCCTGAGTTGGCATCGGGACCGCTCTCAATGAGTGTAAAGATGCATCGGCACATGCCGTTATCCTAATGAAGCGAACAAGTAATACATAACTGTATTGCCTGTTAAAAAGGGTGGTACCGCGAAACCAAGACCTCGTCCCTTTATCAGGGATGAGGTCTTTTTGTGTTCAAAAATGAAATGTATGAAGATGAAGGAGGATTTAAAATGCAGGAACGATTAAAAGAACTGCAGGCTGAGGCTCTTGAGAAAGTAGCTGCAGCAGCTGATCTTAAAGAATTGAATGATATTCGCGTTTCCTATCTTGGAAAAAAAGGTCCAATTACGGAAGTTTTAAAAGGGATGGGCAAATTATCTGCTGAAGAAAGACCAATGATGGGTTCTCTTGCAAATGAAGTCCGTGACGCGATTTCCGGAAAGATTGAAGTGAAGCAGCAGGAGCTTGAAGCAGCAGCTGTCCAGAAGCAATTGGCAGCAGAGCAAATTGATGTGACACTTCCAGGAAGACCTGTGAAGACAGGAAGCCATCACCCGCTAACAAGCATCATCGAAGAGATTGAAGATCTTTTCATTGGCATGGGCTATACAGTTGAAGAAGGCCCTGAAGTTGAAAAAGATTATTACAATTTTGAAGCGCTGAATCTGCCAAAAGGCCACCCTGCGCGTGACATGCAGGATTCCTTCTATATCACGGAAGAAATCCTGATGCGTACTCATACTTCGCCAGTTCAGGCTAGAACGATGGAAAAGCACCAAGGCAAGGGTCCAGTTAAAATCATCTGCCCTGGTAAGGTATACCGCCGTGATAACGATGATGCTACACACTCACACCAGTTCATGCAAATCGAAGGATTGGTTATAGATGAAAATGTTCGTATGAGCGATCTTAAAGGCACTCTTGCAATATTTGCAAAGAAGATGTTCGGTGAAGACCGTGAAATCCGTTTGCGCCCGAGCTTCTTCCCATTCACTGAACCATCAGTAGAAATGGACATTTCCTGCAAAATCTGCGGAGGTTCAGGCTGTAACGTATGTAAAGGAACTGGCTGGATTGAAATCCTTGGAGCTGGAATGGTTCACCCGAACGTCCTTGAAATGGCTGGCTATGATTCCAAGAAATACACAGGCTTCGCATTCGGTATGGGACCAGAGCGTATCGCAATGCTTAAATATGGAGTTGACGACATCCGACACTTCTATACAAATGATGTCCGATTCTTAAAGCAATTTTCGGTTGAAGAATAAGGATTAGGAGGATTAAACCATGTTGGTATCATATAAATGGCTACAGGATTATATTGATTTAGCTGGCGTATCTGCAGATGAGCTTGCTGAAAAAATCACAAAGAGCGGCATTGAGGTTGAAGGTGTAGAAAAGTTAAACGAGGGCATGAGCGGAGTAGTGGTTGGCCATGTGCTTGAATGTGAAAAACATCCAAATGCTGAAAAGCTGAATAAGACTCTAGTTGACCTTGGCGATGGCGAACCGGTTCAAATCATTTGCGGCGCACCAAACGTTGGTCAAGGCCAAAAAGTAGCAGTTGCCACGGTTGGAGCAGTTCTTCCTGGCAACTTCAAAATCAAGAAAGCCAAGCTTCGCGGAGAAGAATCCAATGGGATGATTTGTTCTTTAGCCGAACTTGGAATCGAAGCAAAACTTGCTCCTAAGGAATTTGCAGAAGGCATTTACAATTTCCCGCAGGATACGGAAATCGGCCAGGATGCCCTTGCAGTTTTAAACAGGGACGATGAAATCCTTGAGCTTGGGTTGACTCCAAACCGCGCTGATGCAATGAGCATGATTGGTGTTGCATACGAGGTTGGAGCAATCCTTGGCAAAGAAATCACACTTCCAACTCCACAGCCGGAAACATCAGCTGAACAAGCAAGCGATTATATCAATGTAACCGTGGAAGCTAAGGAAGATAATCCTTTGTACGTTGCAAAGGTCATTAAAAATGTAAAAGTTGGTCCATCACCGGTTTGGATGCAGACTAGATTGATGGCAGCAGGTATCCGTCCGCACAATAATATCGTTGATATCACCAACTTTATTCTTTTAGAATATGGCCAGCCGCTACATGCTTTCGATTACGACAAACTAGGATCAAAAGAAATCCTTGTTCGCCGCGCGAAGGCTGGCGAAGTGATTGAAACGCTAGATGATACGAAACGTACATTAACTGCTGATCACCTTG
This sequence comes from Mesobacillus sp., assembly GCF_049588175.1. Lineage (GTDB taxonomy): Bacteria > Bacillota > Bacilli > Bacillales > Cytobacillaceae > Mesobacillus. The sequence goes on along the minus strand of NZ_JBAVFI010000510.1, from coordinate 3,597 downwards.
TAATCACAAACGGCACAGAGCCTATGGCGCTTGCGGGTGTAATGGGCGGGGCAAACTCAGAAGTAGGAAGCGATACGACTACTGTCCTGCTTGAGTCTGCTTACTTCACTGGTGGAGTAATTCGCAAGGCTTCCAAGGACCATGGCTTGAGAAGCGAAGCAAGTTCTCGCTATGAAAAAGGTGTTGACCCTGAAAGAGTACGACCAGCAGCTGAACGTGCTGCGGAATTAATGATTCAGCTTGCAGGCGGGGAAGTCCTTGGCGGCATCGTAGAAGCGGATGCACTGGATATCAAACCTGTCGTTGTATCAACAACACTTGAAAAAATCAACAAGGTGTTGGGAACTGAACTTGAAATGGAGCAGGTTGAGGACATTTTTGCCCGACTTAAGTTCGAGACGGCTGTAGACAATAATACAATTGCGGTAACTGTTCCAACTCGCCGCGGCGATATCACAATTGAAGAAGATTTGATTGAAGAGGTTGGCCGCTTATTTGGTTATGATAACCTGCGCACAACGCTTCCAATTGGTTCTTCAACACCAGGCCACCTTTCTGAGTACCAGAAAAAGCGCCGAGTTGTCCGCCGTTTCATGGAAGGTGCAGGCCTTTACCAGGCGGTTACTTATTCACTTACAAGTGAAGAAAAAGCTTTACAATACGCTTTAGATCAACGTGAGCCTGTTAAATTAGCAATGCCGATGAGTGAAGATCGCAGCATTTTGCGCCTGAGCATCGTTCCACAGCTGCTTGAAGTGCTAAAATACAATATCGCACGCCAGAATGATAGTGTAGCTGTTTATGAAACAGGTGCGGTATTCTTAAAGAACAGCAATGATGAACTTCCAGAAGAGCGTGAACACCTTGCTGCTGCAATTACAGGACTATGGGAAAGCCATCCATGGCAGGGTGAAAAGAAGCCGGTGGACTTCTTTGTCCTTAAAGGAATCGTCGAAGGGCTTACTGCCAAGCTTGGACTAGAAAGTCAACTGGGCTTCCAGAAAGCTGAGCTTGAAGGAATGCACCCTGGACGTACTGCTGAAATCACATTGAACGGTACGGTCATTGGATTCATCGGCCAAGTTCATCCAACAATGCAGAAAACAATGGATTTAAAAGAAACATACGTATTCGAATTATCTCTTAAAGCCTTATTGCAGGCAGAAACAGCACCGCTTCAATACACAGCAATTCCGCGCTTCCCATCGATCACTCGGGATATTGCCCTTGTAGTCGAAAAAGCAACTTTTGCAGGTGACCTGAAGAAGGTCATTACGGAAGCAGGAGGAACTCTGTTAAAAGAAGTTCAGGTATTCGATCTTTACGAAGGTGAAAAAATGGAGCCAGGCAAGAAATCAATTGCTTACTCATTGAAATATTTTGACCCTGAAAAAACTTTGACTGATGAAGATATTGCAAAAGCACACAATAAGGTGCTGAAAGCATTGGAAGATCAAACTGGAGCAGTATTAAGAGGATAAGATGGAAAAAAGGCAGCCCGCGGGCTGCCTTTTTTGCTTATGGGAAAACTTATTCCGTAACATTAGGTAGAAATCCCGCAAGAAAGGTACGTCATTCCGTAACTATATGATGAAATTCTGTTCGAAACCAGCGTCCTCAGCAATATTATGATGAAATCCTGCAAAAAAGGTACGTCATTCCGCAATATATCATGAAGTCTCCGTAAGAAAGCTACGGTATTCCGCAACTTCCTGGTGAAATTCCGCAAGAAAACCACTTCATTCCGCAACTTCATGGTGAAATTCCGCAAAAAGGCCCTGTCATTCCGCAACTTTTTGTCGAAATCCCGCAACCTGGAAAAAACATAGGTTTTTTTCCAATTTTACAAAGGAGATGATCTTATAACCTTGCAATCTTCTTCGCTTTTTCCGTATTGGCGAAGTGCAGCTTCACGAACTCAGGCAGCACATCGATACCTTTATCCAGAATTAATCTAGCGGCTGCCTTATCCACTGCAGCACCTGCGCCTTTAGGGATCGTGAATCCAGCTCGCTTGCTCAAATTTTCAATGTGGCGTACAAACGCATACCGTGCAATCATGGATGCCGCAGCAACTCCTAAATGAATCCCCTCAGCCTTGGTGCTGAATAATACGTTTTCCCGCATGATATTTTTTTGTCCTTTTAAGTGAGCGTAATAGATTTCCTCTTTCGCAAATTGGTCGATCAGGATAGCATCAGGTTTTTCCGGCGCTATTTTTTCTAAGACATGATTGATTGCCTGATTATGGAGCAACGCTTTCAGTTTGCCCTGTGACATACCCTTCATCTGCATTTGGTTGTATTTTTCATTATGAAGAGTAAGCAGACTGTGTGGAACAAAGGTTACCAGCTGCTTCGCGATTTCAATGATTTTATCATCTTTTAAATTTTTAGAATCCTGCACCCCGAGTTCTTTTAATACCGGAATATCTTCATTTCTGACATAGGCTGCAACCACGGTAATCGGTCCAAAGAAATCTCCTGTGCCCACTTCGTCCGATCCGATGATTGACATATCACTGATATTGCTGGGTAAATGGGATGGAGATGAGGAGACGTTCGGCTTCTTTGCGGAAGGTTTAACAGCAGTCCCCCATTTTGCTGCTTCTGATTCGCCGTCTTTGCCCTGAAATAGTACTTTTCCGGACTTGTAGGCTGTTATGGCACAGGAAGCTGTTTTTGCAGCGAAAATGCTGCCTGGCGGAAGCTTATCAATCAAAAATTTACTATAGTACTCTTTCATCTTTTTGATTTCTTCCGGTTTTTTCTGCAGGACGATATTTCCCATGGTTATACACTCCCTGTTTTGATGATTTCAAGGTTAGACATTATCTTCCAAAATTCATATGTATGTGACAGGCAAATACTTCCCAGTCATTTGCGTTCATGTTATAGTATAGAATAGGATTCTTACGAATGGGGGCATAAATGTTGTCAGACATAAAAAAAAATCGATCGACTGTGGATATATTTGGACAGCAGTATGTCATAGTCGGTACAGAAAGCACCAGCCATATTCGGCTCATTGCCTCAATGGTAGATGACAAAATGCGTGAGATAAGCTCAGCGAATCCTTCACTTGATATTAATAAGTTAGCTGTGTTAACTGCAGTAAATGCCGTTAACGATTACATAAAAATGAAAGATCGTGTTGAGTCGCTCGAAGCGGAAATTAAAAGGATAAAGGACTGAACTTATTCATGCTTGATCTCGCGGTTTTAGCTATATTGGTTATCGGCTTTATTGTAGGGTTGAAAAGGGGATTCATTCTTCAAACTATCCACCTCGCCGGATTTATTGTAGCCTTCATTGTTGCATACATATACTACGAACAACTCGCACCTAAGCTGACATTGTGGATTCCGTATCCTAATCTCGGAAGTAATACTACATTACATCTAATCTTTGAGAATGCCAATCTCGAAACAGCGTATTACAGGGCAATTGCGTTTGCAGCTATTTTTTTCGCTGTAAAGATTTTGCTCCAAATTATTGGCTCAATGCTGGACTTTGTCGCAAACCTGCCAATACTCCACCAGCTCAATGTTTGGGCCGGCGGTCTGTTAGGATTAGTGGAAGTCTATCTGGTCATGTT
>NZ_JBAVFI010000509.1:0-1833 GCF_049588175.1 Mesobacillus sp. | reverse complement strand
ATATAGGACTCTATATCATATTCAAACTTTTTGGCTGCCTTTTCCTTTACCTCTGCATACCTATTTGCCTCTTTTGGATGCTCCCGCAAATAATCTCGGAAGACCAAATGCCGATGCAATTCAGGATTGCCTTTTTCGTAGGAATGCAAATGCACCTTCCTGATGCCATTTTCATCACTTTTTTGAAAATAGCGCCTGCCTGGGATTCCGTTCTCTCCTTTAGCCTCATACCCGGCAGCCACAATTTGTGGTGTTGCCTGTTCTACTTCTGCCAGCTTATCGGCAGCCAGAAGAATGTCAATGATTGGCTTTGCGCTTAGACCTGGCACCGATGTACTGCCTATATGGTGAATGTCTACAACAAGCGGTTGAAAAATGTTCGCAAGGAGATGCTTCTCTTTTTCGAAAAGATCTTTCCATTCATTTTGATATGGTACTACGTCTACTCTTCTTCTTGTCATTTGAATTTCTTCCAATCCATTTCACTTTCTGAAAGCAGCTCTTCAAATGATTTGTTTTTTTCTCTTAAGCGCTTTTCTTCTTTTTTGCGCTGGATCTCAGCCTGTTTTTTCTGTTCTTCCTGTTCCTTTAAATCCTTTTGCTGGGCTTTGAGCTTTTCCATGATATCCTGATTAAGCAGATCACCCAACGTTGCTGGTTTATCCTCTTTTTTCACTGGCTGCTGACGATTTTGTTTCTTTTTCTTCACTTTCAATCCCTCTGTTCTTTATTATTGGCTCTGTTAAACACGGCTGTTGATTTTCGTTCCAGCAATACCCTTTAACACAGCCTATTTTTTTAAGATTATACCATCGAATTCTATCAAATTAAATTAGAGCGGTTTGCTTGCATATTTTTATGTTCAACTTATGAACAAAGCTGCGTACTAGTAAATTCAGGTTTCTTACTGCTGAATTGTTTGCAAAAAGAAGGAACGCCTATTGGAAGACGTCCCTGCTTTGTTTAATATGCATCTAAAACGACTGAATCATCTACCTGCAATTCAGGCTCCGTTGAATTGATAACATCCTCTACAGTATAGCCTGAGGCTACTTCGATTAGCTTTAGTCCGAATGGTGTTACATCAATTACAGCCATATCGGTAATGATGCGGTTGACCACACCTTTTCCTGTCAATGGAAGGCTGCAATCTTTTAAAATCTTGGCTTCTCCGTTTTTATTTACATGTTCCATGATCACGATGATTTTACGTGCTCCGTGGACAAGATCCATTGCGCCGCCCATTCCCTTGATCATTTTCCCAGGAATCATCCAGTTAGCCAGATCACCAGATTCTGAGACTTCCATGCCGCCGAGGATGGCAATATTGATATGGCCGCCGCGGATCATCGCAAATGACTCTGCTGAGTCAAAGTATGCGGAACCTGGTATCGCTGTTACCGTTTCTTTTCCTGCATTAATCAGGTCAGGATCAACACTCTCTTCAGTCGGATATGGCCCAATACCGAGCAAACCGTTTTCAGACTGCAGGACAACCTCCTTATCTTCGGTAATGAAGTTAGCAACAAGTGTTGGCATCCCAATTCCTAGGTTTACATAAAAACCGTTCTCGATTTCTTTTTCAGCGCGGCGCGCAATTTTCTCACGAACATTCCCTTTGTTTTTAATCATATGCCTTCTCCTTTCATGATCAGCCAGAGTTAACTTCTTACTGTCAGTCTTTCAATCCTTTTCTCCTGATTACCTTCAATCAGTGACTGGACATAAATGCTTGGAGTATGGATAGAGTTTGGATCTAATTCGCCCGCTTCATAAAGATTTTCCACCTCGGCAATTGTTACTCTTCCAGCAGCAGCGATCATAGGGTTAAAG
>NZ_JBAVFI010000508.1:0-2254 GCF_049588175.1 Mesobacillus sp. | reverse complement strand
ACACATTAAGGTCCGGTGTGCCAAACGCCATCAGGGTTGCAACGGAATTCGGAGATAAGATCAATTTTATCGGCATCCGTCTAGACAGCGGTGACCTTGCCTATCTTTCAAAGGAAGCAAGGCGAATGCTTGATGAAGCCGGCTTTGAAGATGCAAAAATTGTCGCATCGAGCGATCTTGACGAATATACGATCATGAACCTGAAAGCCCAGGGCGCAAAGATTGATACATGGGGAGTTGGCACGAAGCTGATTACTGCCTATGACCAGGCGGCACTTGGTGCAGTTTATAAAATTGTCTCAATCGAGAGGGCGGACGGCACGATGGAGGATACGATCAAGATTTCCTCTAATCCTGAAAAGGTCACGACTCCCGGGATCAAAAAGGTATACCGAATCATCAATAACTCAAATAACCGTTCCGAGGGTGACTATATCGCTCTTGAGGATGAAAATCCGCAAGCGGAAAAACGTCTGAAAATGTTCCATCCAGTCCACACCTTCGTCAGCAAGTTCGTCACGAATTTCGATGCGCGGGAGCTGCACCACGATATCTTTACCGCTGGAAAACTCGTGTACACACAACCAAGCCTCGAGGAAGTGCGGTCACATTCAAAGTACTGCCTTGGCGTTCTATGGGAAGAGTACACGCGTATGCTGAATCCCGAAGAATACCCGGTCGATCTCAGCCAGAAATGCTGGGACAACAAAATGCGCAATATAGAAGAAGTACGAGAGAAAGTCATGGAAATGACCGGAGAGAAAAAGTAAGATGGGACGGAAGCATGGGGACGTACCTTATGCTTCCATAGTTTATAGAATCTTGCATAGAACCCTACAATTTAAAAATTCTGAACTCTACTCTGGCGTAAAGAAGCAAAGGATACGTCCCTCTGCTACTTCGACCGGGGTTCTTTTTTTAGGAGAATGATCGATAGATAAAGGATTTTGACTGTCAGCAAAGAATTATTAGTATTATAATTTTTTCTGAGGGTGTATGCATATGAATGACAAGAGAATTAAGGTGGATTACGAACAATTCATACCTAGAGAAAGTGGCTTCATATTTAAGTTCGTTAAAAAAGATGAGAAATTCATTCATACATTTATTGAAGGTAAACTCATTGAAAAAATTGGTCTGATTCCTGAAAGTGTCGTGGGGAAATCATTGTTTGAATTTCTGCCAGCTGAACATGCATTCAGGAAAGAAGTCTTTTATGAGATCGCCTGGAATGGAGAAAACATTAACTATGAAGGGTGCGTTGGGGATACCCATTACCTAGCGATCCTTAATCCAATCCGCAGGAATGAAAAAACAGTTGAGGTTATTGGAACGGCGATTGATATTACAAAGGAAAAGGAAAGAGAAAAGCAGATTCAGCAAATGGAGAAGCTCTCCGTAGTAGGTGAACTGGCTGCTGGAATTGCGCACGAAATTAGAAACCCCCTTACTTCCATAAAAGGTTTTGCGAAAATCGTAAAAGAGAGTGTTGATAAGGAAGATCTAATAGGATACCTAGATATCATGCTGGATGAAATGGACCGGATCAATCAGATTGTCAATGAATTCATGTTCATTGCAAAACCGAATGAGCATGTTCATTTTCAGCCGACAAATATAAATAAACTGCTTCAAAGCTGTATTCTGTTGATGGAGCCACAGGCTAATCTAAAAAGTATTAAAATAGACTCTAACCTTGAATCGGAATTATTTTTAAATTGTGATCAGAATCAAATCAAGCAAGTGTTGATTAATCTCCTGCAAAATGCGATTGAAGCAACGGATGATCGGGGCCATCGCATAGAGGTGACATTAAAGGAAGCCTGTGAAAAGAATATCTTGATCCTCATTAAAGATAAGGGCTGCGGTATATCTGAAAAGAGACATAAAAGGTTGTTTGAACCCTTTTATTCAACGAAAGAAAAAGGGACAGGCCTTGGGCTGATCACTTGCAAACGAATTATTGACCTTCACCAAGGCAGCATCGATATTAAAAGCAAGCAAGGAGAAGGCACCACAATCGCATTATATTTGCCAAGGTATTGTAACGAAGATCATGCGCTGTTACGCGAGGTGGTATCTAGTTGAGTGATGGTGGAGGGTTCTTTATAAAAATATAGACCATCGTTTTCAAATTATTTATTGAATATTTTGAATTATAAAACGGCAGCGAAAGCGATATACTTTTATAAAAAGTGTACAAAGGAGTGAAATAAATGATTAGTAAAGTCGGTCAAATCATGCTGTATGTAAA
>NZ_JBAVFI010000507.1:0-5918 GCF_049588175.1 Mesobacillus sp. | reverse complement strand
AGGGACTCCTGGAGCAGGAACGTTCCCTTTGAACCTCAGCGTGGTGAAATAATGGACAGGAACGGTGTTGCGCTTGCAACAAATATCAGTGCACCTACCGTTTATGCTGTACCGCGCCAGATCGAGGACCCTGCAATGGTTGCAGAAAAATTGGCTGCGGCACTGAATATGTCAAAGGAAAAGGCTTATCAGCATATCACGAAAAAATCGATGATAGAAAGGATCCCTGAAGGACGGAAAATCTCGCATGAGAAGGCCAAAGAAATCAGGGCGATGAACCTGAAAGGTATCTATATTGGCGAGGATTCAAAACGGCATTATCCTTTCGGCAGTTATCTCTCACACGTTCTTGGCTTTGCTGGAGTTGATAATCAGGGTCTGATGGGCTTGGAGCTGTATTATGATAAGCAATTGAAGGGGACAAAGGGTTCTGTACAATTTTATGCAAATGCAAAGGGTCAGCGAATGAATGATATGGCGGATGATTATGATCCTCCTGTCGATGGATTGGACCTCAAGCTGACAATTGACAGCAAAGTCCAGACCATCGTTGAAAGGGAGCTCGACATTGCTCAGGCAAAATATAACCCGGATGGAATCGTTGCGATTGCGATGAATCCGAACAATGGCGAAATACTAGCTATGTCGAGCAGGCCGGACTTTGACCCGGCGAACTTCAGGAATGTTGCGCCAGAGGTATATAACCGGAACCTTCCTGTCTGGAGTACATTTGAGCCGGGTTCCACATTTAAAATCCTGACATTGGCTGCGGCTCTCGAGGAAGGTAAAGTTGATCTAGAAAAAGATCATTTCCATGATCCAGGTTTTGTAGAGGTTGCGGGGGCAAGAATCCGCTGTTGGAAAAAAGGCGGGCACGGCAGCCAATCATTTCTTGAAGTCGTAGAGAACTCATGCAACCCGGGTTTTGTGGAGCTGGGCGAGAGACTTGGAAAAGAAAAGCTATTTAAGTATGTGAAGGACTTCGGCTTCGGGCAAAAAACTGGTATCGACCTACAGGGCGAGGGCAAAGGAATCATGTTTAATATTGACAGGGTAGGACCGGTCGAACAGGCAACAACTGCATTTGGTCAGGGAGTATCTGTAACGCCGATACAGCAGGTTGCTGCTGTGGCAGCGGCTGTGAATGGTGGAATTCTTTATACCCCATATATTGCAAAAGAACTAATCGATCCGATTACAGGAGAGGTTGTAATGAAGAAAACACCTGAAGCGAAGCGAAGGGTGATTTCTGAGGAAACGTCAAAAGAAATTAGGCATGCACTTGAAAGTGTAGTAGCAAGAGGCTCAGGTAAGAATGCATTTGTGGATTCGTACCGGGTGGGAGGAAAGACTGGTACTGCACAGAAGGCTCAGAACGGAAGATATCTCGAGAATAACCACATAGTTTCTTTTATAGGATTTGCACCAGCAGATGATCCGCAAATCGTAGTTTACGTGGCAGTCGATAATCCGAAAGGTACCATCCAGTTCGGTGGCGTCGTAGCTGCTCCTATTGTCGGTGATATCATGGAAGACAGCTTGCGGGCTATGGAAGTACCTCCGCGAAAAGGCCAAATTGAGAAGGAATTGACATGGCTTGATACGCCTATGGTCGAGGTGCCTGATTTAATTGGATTGTCAAAGAAAGAACTTCAGCAGCAACTGGTCAATTTAAAGCTGGATGTAGCTGGACAAGGGGATAGGGTTGTGAAACAGCTTCCGTCGCCTGGGGTTAAAATTAAAGAAGGCTCGACAATCAGGGTATATATGAACAATTAATCAAAGAGTGTTAGTACTAACGGGCGGCGAGAGGATGGAAATCCGCCGCCCACTTTTGTATGTATTGGCAAATCGTATTTAGACAAGTGCTAATTGCAATAAAAAAGTTTTACAGAACCATATTGATAAATAGCAAACTAGTTATACGAAAATAACCTTGCAAAAAAGGGCTTGGACTTTTCGTCTCAACAATGGCTAATTTTAGCCTAATCATGTAAAATAAGAGTCGCCATGTTGTTTGAGAGGATTTGATAGATATGAAATTACACGAATTAATCGGATATTTGCAACCATTCGTGGATTACAAGGGAGAAAATCCCGAAATTACTTCGATTGAAAATGATAACCGCAGAGTGACGCCAGGAAGTTTATTCATATGTGTAAAAGGCTATACAGTTGATGGTCACGATTTTGCTGGCTCCGCTGTTAAAAATGGAGCATCCGCAGTACTAGCAGAAAGAGAGCTCCCATTAAATGTGCCTGTCATTGTTGTTAAGGATACTGTGAGGGCTATGGCAGTGCTTGCTGATGCTTTTTACGGCCAGCCAAGCCACAAGCTCCATTTGATTGGAATAACTGGTACAAACGGGAAGACAACGACAACTCATATAATTGAAAAGATTTTTACCGATTCAGAACAGAAAACTGGCACAATTGGAACGATGTACACTAAAATCGGCGAACAGATTTTCGAGGTGAAAAATACAACTCCTGAAAGTCTTACACTCCAAAAGACGCTTAAAAAGATGGTTGATGAACAGGTGAAAACGGCTGTTATGGAAGTATCATCCCACGCCCTTGTTTATGGCAGGGTTCACGGGACTGACTTTAATGTTGCAGTATTCACGAACCTGACACAGGATCATCTTGATTACCATAAAACTATGGAGGAATACAGGAAGGCCAAAGGACTGCTCTTCTCGCAGCTTGGAAATGCCTTTAACCATGCTACTCCAAAGTTTGCCGTCCTGAATTCCGATGATCCTGCCAGTGAGGAATTTGCGATGCTGACATCTGCACATATTCTCACTTACGGAATCGACAACCATGCTGACCTTAAGGCAACGAACATCTCGATGACAGCGAGCGGAACATCCTTCGATTTAGTCAGTCCTTTTGGAATCCGCCGTGTAAATATCCAGCTGATCGGGAAATTCAGTATTTATAATGTACTCGCCAGTATAGGAGCCGCATTGGTATCCGGATTGCCATTAGAACAAATCATATCCTCTGTGGAAAGTGTTAAAGGTGTTTCCGGCCGTTTTGAGGTGGTTGACGCTGGACAGGATTTTTCCGTAATCGTCGACTATGCCCATACACCTGACAGTCTTGAAAACGTACTAAAAACGGTTCAACAGTTTGCGCAGAAAAGGGTTTTCTGTGTTGTTGGCTGTGGTGGTGATCGTGACCGCACAAAAAGGCCTTTGATGGCAGAAATCGCTTGTGAATACGCTACAGACGCAATCTTTACTTCTGACAATCCTCGAAGTGAGGATCCTGAACAAATTATCAAGGATATGGAAGAAGGAGTAAAAGGAGAGGTCTATATTGCAATCATTGATCGGAAGGAAGCAATCCAGCACGCAGTAAGCAAAGCGTCTGCAGGAGATGTGATTCTGATTGCCGGGAAGGGCCATGAAACCTACCAGCAAATAGGTGACCGAACTTTTGATTTTGATGACAGAATTGTAGCGCGCGAGGCAATAGAGGAGAGGTAATATGCTGACATATCAGGATGTTTCAGGTCTGTTTTCCAAGACATCTGGAATCAAGGATGATGCAATCCAATTTCACACTGTAAGCTGCCTGGCTGGCGCTAAACAGCCAAAAGGACTGTTTGTCCCGATTTCAGAGGAATCGGGATCACTTCAGGAAGCAATTTCTAACGGCGCTATTGCAGCTGTCTGGCCTGAGAACGTACCCGTTCCAGGATTTGCGCCAAATCATTTTCCAATATTTTATGCAGAAAACATACTGAAAGGCTTAGAGAAAATCATGAAATCATACTTAGACTATTTAACACAACATGAAGAATTAAACGACAGTACAAAAGTCATTTTTGAACATAAAGGACTTCTTAATGAAAAAGATTCAACATATGATATAGCTGTGATGGCTGAAAACATCAATAAATTCAGCAGCGTACAGACTAAGGCAGGTGAGGAATAGAATGCTGGAGCAAGTTATCTTTTTCACAATTTTAATGGGCTTCCTTATTACGGTTTTGCTTTCTCCAGTTTTTATTCCGTTTTTAAGAAGGCTAAAATTCGGCCAGAGCATCAGGGAAGAAGGTCCGAAATCACACCAGAAAAAAACTGGCACGCCAACCATGGGTGGAATCATGATTCTGCTTTCGATCACCGTGACTACTCTTGTCATGACTGGTAAGTTTTCGCAGCCTAGCGTTGAAACCTACTTATTATTATTCGTAACTTTAGGATTTGGTCTGCTCGGCTTCATGGATGACTTTATTAAAGTGGTCATGAAACGGAATCTTGGACTCACTTCAAAACAAAAGTTGCTTGGACAAATCATTATTTCTGTCATTTTTTATTTCATTTTTAAACAAAGTGAATTTTCCACTGTAGTCAATATCCCGCTTACTGACTATTCTTTTGATCTTGGCTGGGGTTATGTACTATTCATCATCTTTTGGATGGTCGGCTTTTCAAATGCTGTTAACTTGACGGACGGGCTTGACGGGCTGGTGTCCGGAACGGCTGCGATTGCATTTGGAGCATTTGCCGTGCTTGCGTGGAATCAATCACAATATGAACTTTCAATTTTTTCAGTAGCCGTAGTCGGCGCTGTTTTAGGTTTTCTAGTATTCAATGCTCATCCTGCTAAAGTGTTCATGGGAGATACAGGTTCTCTGGCACTAGGCGGAGCGATTGCAACTGTTGCCATCCTGGCAAAGCTTGAAATTATTTTGATTATTATTGGCGGCATTTTCGTTATTGAAACTTTGTCTGTTATCCTTCAGGTAATCTCTTTTAAAACAACAGGAAAGAGAATTTTCAGGATGAGTCCGCTTCACCATCATTATGAGCTGATTGGCTGGTCTGAATGGCGTGTTGTTGTGACATTCTGGACAGTAGGTCTTCTTTTCGCTATTCTTGGAATTTACATTGAGGTGTGGATCTAGATGAAACAAATCAAAATATATCAACATAAAAAAATTCTTGTACTTGGCCTGGCTAAGAGTGGAGTAAGCGCTGCTTCTCTTCTACATAAACTGGGAGCATTTGTAACAGTCAATGACAGTAAACCCCTGTCTGAAAATCCAGAGGCTCAAGGACTCTTGGAGCAAGGAATTAAGGTTGTCTGTGGAAGCCACCCAATCGAACTGATGGATGAAGGCTTTGAACTTGTCGTGAAAAATCCTGGAATCCCATACTTTAACCCTATGATTCAGAAAGCAATCGAAAAACAAATCCCGATCATTACAGAAGTCGAACTGGCATACCAGGTTTCGGAGGCTCCTTTAGTGGGGATCACAGGAACGAATGGGAAGACAACAACTACCACTCTTATTTATGAAATGCTAAATGAAGGGAATAAAAAACCTTTAATTGCGGGAAATATCGGTACGGTTGCCTCAGGTGTTGCCCAGGAAGCAACTCATGATAATACAATCGTTATCGAACTATCATCTTTTCAGCTTATGGGAATTGATCAGTTCAAGCCGCGGATTGCCATCATAACCAATCTGTATGATGCCCATCTTGATTATCACGGCACGAAATCTGAGTATGTAGAAGCAAAAGCAAGGATTACAAAAAACCAGACAGAAGAAGATTATTTAATCGTAAATGCTGATCAGGATGAAGTAATGGAAATTGCCAGAAATTCTCGTGCGCAAATCGTGCCTTTCTCAACGAAAAGGGTATTGGATCATGGTGCGTATGTAAAGGATGGCTGGGTTTGTTTTAATGGCGAACAAATTATTGAAACAAAGGATATTGTCCTGCCGGGAAAGCATAATCTAGAGAACATTTTATCTGCAGTAGCTGCTACTATACTTTCAGGTGCTGATAAAAAAGCAATATATAAAGTTCTTACTACCTTTGCTGGCGTTCGCCACAGGCTGCAATATGTTGGCAATGTGGAAGACAGAAAGTTTTATAACGATTCAAAAG
>NZ_JBAVFI010000506.1:0-8524 GCF_049588175.1 Mesobacillus sp. | reverse complement strand
TCTCCAAAAAAGAGTTATGAGTTAGCTCATAATTTAAAACGTTGGCTAGTGATCATCTATATAATAGAAGTCACTATAAAATATTGTTTGTTGACGCTTGTTTGTTTAGTTTTCAAAGAGCAATTTTATTATTCTGCCGCTCAGAAGCGACTTTCATAATATATCATGTGTTCGACTTAATGTCAATCACATTTTTCATTAATTTAACTGCTGTTCAATCGCTTTTTGATTAGCTCAGCAGCGACGTTTATTAATATATCAGGATAACTCATTTGCGTCAACCATATTTCTAAAAAAAATATAAAGATTCTATTGAGGATATGTAATTAGCTTTTATACATGCTTTTCTTCGCTGGCATATATTTAAGACATTCCTTGGGAGAAGCTATTCTTTTAAAGAGTGAAAACAGGATTTGGTATCTTTCTTTCATCGATCTCTTCACAACATGGTCAATCCGATCATCCTTTAAGTCGAAAAGGATTTCGTCCATTTCTCTTTTGATTAAGTATTCCAGTTCTTTTAGTTCTTTTTCATTGATCAGAACACCAAGCATACATACACTCCTGTTCATTTTCTCATAGTGATTGTAGTGTTATCTTTTTTGGGGATTTTTATAATCTTATTTTTTATTATCATATCTTTTGAAAATGAGAATAAAAATTAGACAAGGAGTGCATTGGACGAGGTGGTGAGAAAAATGAATTTCTTTTTTGTATTAAATGCAAAATCGATTAAACAGATTTTGGTCATCATGATTGCTGCTTTTTTCACAGCATGGTTCTTTTACATGGAAAATATGATTCAAATCCCCGCATTCTCTGCGAAAGATGAACCGAAAGCTATTTATAAAGGCGAAAAGGATTTAGCCTTGACCTTTAACATTGGCTGGGGGGACGAAAAGGCTGAACCCATTCTGGACATCTTAAAGAAAGAAAAGGCAACAGCTGTAACTTTCTTTTTATCTGGGTCCTGGGCTGAAAGGCACCCTGACCTGGTTAGCAGAATGGTAAAAGAGGGCTATGAAATTGGGATGCTTGGTTATGACTACAAAGATTATACCGAGCTGGAGGATGACAAAATCAGGCGCGACATCATGAAGGCCCAGGAAGCATTCAAGAAACTCAATGTAAAAAACATTGAATTACTGAGGGCCCCTACAGGACATTTTGACCAGCGCACTTTAAAAATTGCAGAACGTCTTGGCTACACAGTTGTCCATTGGAGCCTTGATACGAAGGACTGGACCAATCCGGGCACTGCCGTTATTGCTGAAAATGCTGCTAAGGCAAAAAAAGGTGACATTCTATTAATGCACGCATCCGATTCAGCCAAGCAAACAGCAGATGCACTTCCGCTTGTGTTAAAGGACATTAGAGGGAAAAATTTAAAGATGGTCACCGTTTCTGAATTGATTGCGAACGGGAACTCTAAATCAGCTGAAATAAAATAACCGTCCAATTAAGCATTGGACGGTTTTTTTTGTGCCTTTTTATTCACTTTTATGTTCCTATCAAGGGCTTTGCGCTCCTCAATCGATTTTTGATTTAACTTGTGAAGAACCAGCAGCTGATATGCGTTACAAATTAACAATGGGAAGAGCATAAGGTATAGCCAGCTATGTTCGTTAACCCGCAAAACCGGAACCCACTCTATCACTGTCACAACCACCATGAAAAATAATGCTGGGATAAATGCCTCTTTGTTCGTTTGTTTTGCTTTTATAAAAGCTGTAACAAGACCTGCAATCAAAACAATCCCTGCAAGTCCTAAGTATGGCAGGATACTTTCCCCTTTTTCAGCAAATGAATTAAAACGAAAATAAACAAGATCAAATAATACAAAGGCAATCAAAATAACCTGTACCGCATTCCAAAGAGATCTAAAAACACCAAGTCCAAAGCGGTGAACCGTCAAGTAAGCAAAGAACCCCATTTGGCTAAGTATGCTAAATATAAGTCCTACACCCATAAGCCATAATAAAATTGAAAAGAACTCCATAAAGCTAAAATCACTTAATAACTGCTGGAACTCACTCCAGCGGACAATAAAACCAACCAAGCCCGTTGTCACAGCTCCTATAACAAGGGTGGTAAGAAATAAGTTAACCCAATTACGGCTTGTCAAAATTTTTTCCCCCATAAAAAAAATAAACTGCACTACTTGATTGTACCAATGCATGTATGAAAAATCTAGGTGCCCGCTTGGTGTATAACATTTTGCCTTATAACTCATTCTAAGATTAGGGCTGTCTATGTGAAAGGGGAATGAATATGAAGAAAACGTTGAAATTTTTAATCCCCGCCGCCTTTTTAATTTTGGCTGCCGGCTGTGCTCAAACAGAGTCAGGCGGGGGGCAAGTGGATTACGAAGAAACAAAAAAGATGGTTGTCGATATCCTAAAAACTGATGATGGCAAAAAGGCTATCCAGGAAGTGATGGGCGACGATGGCATGAAACAAAAATTAATTATGGACCAGCCGGTCGTAACCGATACAATCGAAAAGACATTAACATCTGAAAAAGGAATGGATTTCTGGAAGAAGTCCTTTGAGGATCCGAAATTCGCCGAAAGTGTCGCAAAAAGCATGAAGAAAGAAAATGAAAAACTGTTGAAAGACTTGATGAAGGATCCTGAATATAAAGGCATGATGATTGAGGTTATGAAGGATCCGGAACTGGAAAAAGAATTGACTACTCTTCTAAAGAGCAAAGAGTATCGTGAACATCTGCAAAAAGTCATGTCTGAAACCTTTGAGAGCCCGCTTTTCAAGGCAAAACTGCAGGCCCTGATTGTAAAAGCAGCTGAGGAACTCCCAACTCAGAAACCTGAAGGCGGCGGAGATGGTGGCGGTGACAGCGGTGGCGGAGGAGGATCCAGTGATTCTGGCGGTGGATCTTCTGGAGGACAGTAATTCACCAGTGAATTTCACTTTAGCAGCAAAAATTAATAAGCCTCTCCCTAGTTATACGGGAGAGGCTTATTTTTGCTAAAGAAAACAGCTTTACTTGTCGAGCATATGGATGATTTCTTGTGCAATATTCGTATAAATTGCGCCAATTTGATCATCCTCCTGATAGATTGAAGGAGCAAAATCCTCTTCGTTCCAGGTTGGCTGACCTAAAGGCAGCCTGCCTAAAAGCTTAGTATTCAGCTCATCAGCTAATTTATCCCCGCCGCCTTGGCCAAAGACATACTCTTTTTCCTCAGTCAGCTTGCTTTCAAAGTAAGACATATTTTCAATAACGCCAAGGATTTCATGTTCAGTTCTTAATGCCATAGCACCTGCTCGGGCAGCAACGAATGCTGCTGTAGGATGCGGTGTTGTAACAATAATTTCTTTGCAAGTTGGCAGCATAGTATGTACATCTAAAGCTACGTCCCCCGTACCTGGCGGCAAATCAAGCAGCAGGTAATCAAGCTCTCCCCATTCAACCTCATTGAAGAAGCTGTTCAGCATTTTTCCGAGCATTGGCCCGCGCCAGATAATCGGTGCATTGTCTTCAACAAAGAAACCCATCGAGATTACTTTTACTCCATGTCTTTCTACTGGGATAATCCTTTCTCCTCTTACAACCGGACGCTTCGTGATGCCCATCATGTCCGGAACACTAAATCCGTAAATATCAGCGTCAACTAGTCCAACTTTTTTGCCAAGACGTGCAAGTGAAACGGCAAGGTTCACAGATACAGTCGACTTACCTACTCCACCTTTTCCGCTTGCGATGGCAATGAACGTCGTTTTGCTATTTGGTGAAAGCAAGCCTTCCTCCTCCGGTGCCGCTGTCTGGAATTTCGAAAGGACCTCCGCAGGAAGTTCAGTGAATCTTAATCCAACTGTTTCTGCCCCTGCTTCTTTTAAAAGGTTAACAATTTGCGTCTGGAGTTGCAGCTGTTCCGCTGTACCCGTTTTAGCAATCCCAATTTTAACGCTTACATGATTCTTCTCTTCTTTGATCTTAATTTCTTCGATCGCATTTATTTCTTCGAGTGTTTTATGTAAAAATGGTTCCTTAAGGTCTTTTAAAAGTTCACGTACCTTAGCTTCAGATAACATAATGACACCCTCCTCTATAAATTTTAATTCACTCACAGTATAACACATTAGAATAATTACTAAGTGTTAAACCTATCACACATTTCTGAAAGATTATTGTTGCCTATTTTTTTGGATAAAACCTATCCCCATATAAAAAAGAAGGATCACTGACCCTTCTTTAGTTGTTCCAGAATTTTTGTTCATCGGTAAAATAGCGAAGCATTCCCTCATATATCGAGGCTGCGACCTTTTCCTGGTAATCCTCTTGTCTGAGGTTCGCTTCTTCCTCAGGATTGGACAGGAATCCAATCTCAAGCAGCACCCCAGGTTTATTAGTATGTTTTAACAAATAGATATCATTTGCTGGCTTCGCTTTACGGTCTGTATTTTCCAGGTTCCGGCGCAATTCATCCTGAATCAATTTTGCGGCCCTTTTGTTTTCTTTAAAATGAGTAGAGTAAAACGTTTGGGCTCCCTTCCATCTCGGCGAAGGGATCGCATTCAAGTGAATGGTCGCAAAAAAGTCTGCCTCTGATTCATTAATCAAATCAAGCCGCCTTTTTAAATCCTGAACCTTTCTCTTGCTATATCCCTTTAGGCCTGTATCGGCAAGGTCAACATCTGTTTCCCGAGTCATGATGACGAGAGCTCCCTGCTGCTGAAGGTAATCCCGCAATTTGAGAGCCACATTTAATGCGATATCTTTTTCAAAGGCTTCCTCTTCCCCCGCTCCCGGGTCAACACCGCCATGGCCAGGATCAAGGTAAATGATTTTTCCGGATAAAGGAAGATTCCATGATTCCCAAGAATCGTTTTCAGCAAAATCATACTGCAATATAAGGAACAGCACGGCCAGGCCGGCTGCAAACAAGATCATTTTGAATTTTTTCAGCATTTCTAAACCATCCTTCCCAGCTAGTCCCTGTTAATAAACTATATGGGACAGGTCAATGGTTTAGAACTTAAGTCATTTCTCTAATGCAGTCTCAGTTTATATTTCTTTTCACCTTTCATAAAACCCTCTCGCCACCAGCCACCGACATATTGTTCGCATAAATAATAAAGCTCCTCCGATCCAGTACCTTCCTCACCCTTCCCCCAGAAAAGGAAAAAGTTATACAGGGTATCAATCAGGTGGCGCTCCTCTTTATCGCAGCGGTACTTAACTGCTTCAACTGATTCACCAAAATAACCAAATCGGCTGAATTTCGCACCAAGCAGGTACGCTTCAATCGCAACATCATAGCACGCTTCTTCTATTCCTGAATTCATCACAAGATTGGAAGTCAGCCTTGATGAACCAAAATATTGTTTCACCCTGTTCTGCAGGATGTTTATTGATAATTCACGCAGCATTGATCGTTCATATTTAATTTGTTTTTCTCTTCTTTTATCTACAAAAGTCGTTACGACGTTCAATGTATTCTCACCCCTTAGGAAATAGTGTTCAACCTTCCCCGAGGTGTAATGCAATAATAAGTGACGTTTCCTTTTCCAGTTTTCTCAGCCGTTTACTGTATAAAAAAGTTTAAATTAAAAAATAGCAATTAGGATAAATAGCCCAGATTTGAATCTAATTGTAAAAGTAGATCTTTTAAATAACCCTACTAACGATACTGTTCATTAATATTCTGAATTGTTAGAATATAAATCACAACCAGAACTCGCTTCAATTTTATCTCTAAGGAGGGAAAGAAATGGAGCAATATGTTCGCGTTATTCCTTACAAATTAATTGAGGAGAATGAAGAAATCAACGAAATTCCAAAGGGCGTCGAGTTAATTCAGGCACCTCAGATTTGGAATAAGACGAAGGGGAAAGGCATCAAGGTTGCAGTTCTCGATACTGGCTGCGATATTACTCACCCTGATTTAAAGGACAGGATTATTGGCGGCCGGAATTTTACCGATGATGATCGAAGCAACCCTGATATTTTTAATGATTATAACGGGCACGGCACACATGTATCTGGGACGATTGCTGCTACAGAAAATCATGCCGGTGTCATTGGAGTGGCACCTGAAGCTGGATTATTGATTGTGAAGGTCTTGAACAAGGCTGGTTCCGGCAAATATGAATGGATCATTAAAGGCATTCATTATGCGATTGAACAAAATGCAGATATTATCTCGATGTCACTCGGCGGTCCGGCAGATGTCCCTGAACTTCATGAAGCCATTAAAGCCGCTGTTGAAAAGGACATACTTGTCGTTTGCGCTGCAGGCAATGAAGGGGATGGGGACGACTCTACCAATGAATTTGCCTACCCTGGCTGCTATAACGAGGTGGTCAGTGTTGGAGCGATCAACCTTGAGCGGGGTTCTTCCGATTTTACAAACTCACATAATCAAATCGATGTAGTCGCACCTGGAGAAGGTATACTTTCAACTTATCTGAACGGAAAATATGCAAAATTGAGCGGGACCTCCATGTCAGCTCCGCATGTTTCTGGTGCGCTTGCACTGATTAAAACATATGCAATTCAGCAATTTGAACGGCCACTTTCCGAATCTGAGTTATATGCCCAATTAATCAGACGGACGGTTCCACTTGGCATTTCACCAAAACTCGAAGGAAACGGTCTGGTCTACCTTACCGTCCCAGAGCATCTTGCCGGCCTTTTCGACCAGAACTTCAAAACTATGGTCGCTAATGCACTATGATTAAGTCCAAAACCATTTTTGAGGAATGGATTTCGGCTAAGGACACACATCTGGATAGCATTAGCAACAAAGCGTACTATGATTGTGCACTGGATCAAAAAATACAAGAAGACTATTACAGAAATATCAATTTTGACTTGTTGAATGCCGAAGATGAGCTTCATTCACTTTTAATAACCACACACACTAATCCATTAAGTTATTCACCACACCAATATGTATATCCATGGGTTGACCTGCAGGAGAACCTTCGGCTAAAAAGTTTATACTCCGGCCAGAGTCTTGATCCCTTAAAAACAATTGAGGAGGATTTAAGGCAGTTAAAGGCTTTTCAGGAAGCTGAATTATTTACGAACGAGAGCATCATTTATAATTGCGAACACGTTGTCCCCCAATCGTGGTTTGGAGGGAACGAGCCAATGAGAGGAGATTTGCACCATCTTTTCGCATGTGAACCGGCCTGTAACAGCATGAGAAACAATTATCCGTATGACGATTTTCAGTCCTATACTCCTGAGCTGACTGCTAACGGAATTAGGACAGGCTGCGGCATGGCAGAAAATCAAAAATTCGAACCCGAAAACGGAAAAGGAATTTCAGCACGAGCGGTGTTTTATTTTACGTTGCGGTATAAGAGAGTGATCTCACTCGGGGATAGAACGGATTTGGGGCTTATGCTTAAATGGCACCAGAAAGATCCCGTGACATTATACGAAAAACATAGGAACGCTGCCATTCAAGAGCTTCAGGGTAATCGAAATCCATTTATTGATTTTCCGGAATACGCAGAAAAAATGCTTGGAATGTAGAAGACCGCCTGTAAATAGGCGGTTTTTTTTGCTTGGCCGCAACTTCTTTAAACTGGATTACTTCATTCCGGGAAATGCCTGCTTCTAGGTTTACCCTTTTACCCTGCTCATTACCTGCATTTACCTAATACTGTTACTGAGGAATTTTCCCCCAAAGGGCAAACTAATTCAGAATACTTATGAAGGGATGGATTGTTATGTCAATGGAGTGGTTTGACCGAGTAGTTGGGGAATTGCAGGATCATCTGGAGTCCATTTGCGAAAAATACGACCAGGAAGGTCAGATGGCTGTTGAGAGAGGATCCAAGCATCCAAGAATCGAATTTTTTGTCGACTATGAAGATGGAGAAAGAGATTACTTTTATTCTTTATTTTTCGATCCGCACAACGAAGAATTCTATATTGAAAAAATCGATGATGAACTAGAGCAGCCTGCCAGAGTCATTCTTTCAGACATAGACGATATTGTAGATGCCGTTCACGAAGGATTCCACGATTACATAAGCGATAGCGAGGATAGCGACGCGGTCGTTTATGTAACGGATGAAAATGATGACACTATATATGTGGATACCTACGGAGAAGACGAGTTTGATGATGACGATGATGACGATGATGAACTCTACATGACAGAAATTGTAGACGATGATGATATTTTCGAAGAAATAGATGTCGAGTGGGAGACTCCTGAAGTCACCGCATTCTTGAAGGAAGATGAAGTGGAAGTGACATACCAGTTTGGGGTGGTCCAGGAAACAGGCGACGGAGTCCTTCGCCGTATAAATCGCTTATGGATGGAGGATGACGAGATCGTAAAAGACGAAACTAATTTTATTTTCACAAAAGAAGAAGCAACCACGATCATCGCGATGATTGCGAGCCATATGGATTTGATGATGGGGTATGAGGATTGAATGAAACAGACGGAGGTTCCGCGTTTGGAATTCCTCCGTCTGTTTTAGTCTGCCGCTATTAAATAATATGTTGATTGAAGGGTAAGGCATCTTCCTGCAG
>NZ_JBAVFI010000505.1:0-3169 GCF_049588175.1 Mesobacillus sp. | reverse complement strand
CCACAATAGGCTGCAGGGTCAGAGGCGGAATTTTTACCAAAAGAGCTTCGTCAGCTATGTCATAAGTTACTTTCAGCTTTTCCACAAAGCGTGCTTCTTCGATGGCAAGGTATGCCTTAACATGCCGCAATTCCTGCTCAAGACTGGTAATCGTCACAGTAGTAGCGTTCAGATTTTGCCGTAAAAAGTGAGAAAGGGAGACAAGCAGCATCCTTGCTTTTATCGGATCGATCCTGACAAGAGATGTAATGACATTCATTGTGTTGAAAAGGAAATGAGGACTTATTTGCGCCTGCAATGCTTTTACCTCGGCTTCCTTAGCAAGCTGATAGGCTTTATCCGCCTCAGCGATTTCGAGTTGGTTGCCGAGAAGGGTGCTGAGTCCTGAGATAAGCTCCATTTCCACATTCGTAATTTCTTTTTCAGATTTAAAATAGAACTTTAAGGTGCCGATTGTTTCGCCTCGCTGCTTTAAGGGAGCTATAACCGCTGCACCAAGCGGACAGTTGGTTTCCCGGCAATGGATAGTCTCGTCATTCGCGACTACAAGCATCCCGCTTTTAAGAACATCTCGCGTGATTTGAGTCTGGATGGGGCTTGCTGAACGATGATGGTCGTCACCGAGTCCAATATGTGCAAGGATTTCTGTTTGATTCGTCATCGACACGGCATTGGTTTGCACTTCATTGTGCAGGATCTGGCATACTGCCTTTGCAGAGTCGGGGTTAATACCTTTCCGAAGGTAGGCTAGAGTCTGGTCAGCAATCCGCAGCGTTTTTTGCGCGAGCATGGCACCGGTCTTTTCTTCTTCGGACACAACATTTTTTATAATCAAGAGGAACAGGGCAGAACCGAGACCGTTTGCCAATATCATGGGAACGCCGATGATTTCCACGAGTGTCATGGCTTTATCGAATGGTTTTGCCAGCAGCAGGATAATCAGCATTTGGATTGTTTCGGCAAAGGCGCCGACCATAAAGGCAGTCGACAGGCTGACATTCTTACTCTTCTTTTGGAATCGGCCGGCGATGATACCAGCTACAATTGCGGCCACTCCGCAGGCAATCGCAGTAAAGCCGCCCAGGGTAAAGCGGTGCAATCCGGCAATCAGTCCAGCACCAATTCCAACCCTATAGCCGCCAAGCAAACCCGCAATGACGATCCCGATGACCCGGGAATTAGCAATGGCTTCATCTGACGCAAGGTCAGCAGCCCAGCGATTGAATTGGAGTGAATCCGTATTAAAGCTCATGCCTGAATACGTACCAATGATTCCGAAAAAACCAAAGAAAATGATGGCAAAAAATTGCTGTCGTCGATTAAGTGTTTCGTGATAAATCAAACCTCTGAAAAAGCGGAACCTTGTTAAAATGAAAGCAATTGTTACGATAATTCCGAGACGTTCAAGCATGGTAATTAAAAGTTCAAACATAACCGCACTCCTTGGGAGGTGGAATTTATATCTTCAACTAATTTTAAAGTAAAGATAAATAAAGTAAAAGAGTATGTACCTGAGTTTAAATGTTTAGTGTTATTTATACGAAGCTTGTGCTTGCATTCTATGATACTGGAAGTTCAGATGCTAAGCGGAAGACTTGTATATGCCAGGAGATATTTCGTCTTATTAAAAAAAAGCCTGGACCCATGCAATACTGCTGGTGTCCAGGCTTTTTTCTTATTAAAAGATTTCAATATCACCGCTTGATACATCAGCGTCTATTTTGTGTTTTCCGTTGCCGTGCTTGCCGTTAAGGCGCTTGTCACTTTCTTGTTTATTTTCGAGTGGGAAGTCGCATGATAGATCTCCGCTTCTCGTTTTTCCGTTTAATGTGAACGCGGCATCATCGGGCAGATCCAGTTTGATGTCACCTGAACTCACGTTTAAGCTGATGGAATCCTTCAATTCATCCATCTGGATCTCCAATTCACCAGAAGAAACATCGGCATCAAGTTTTCCAGTGTAGTTCTGTACATTTACACTCCCGGAACTTACCTCAAAAGTACCTGTTTCAGCTGTTAATGAATTGATCTCGACGTCACCTGAGGAAATGTGCTGCTCAATAGCTTTAACGTCCAGGTTTTTCAGGACCATGCTTCCTGATCCTATATCGGCCGAAAGTTTATCGAGTTCCATGCGGTCCTGGATGGAGCTTCCTTTAAACGTTACCTCGCCTGATCCTAGCTTTATTTCCATATTCTTGTCATAATTCTCTGGGATATAAATGGTTAATGACGTGTGATCAAGCTCAAACCAATTAAACCAGAAGAAACCCTTTCGCTTAACTGAAACCTCAATGTCATCCCCGCGCTTATTTACAGAAACAGTACCCTTGCCTTTGAGCTCTGCACGGATATCATCTCTGTCCTCAGGTACGATGGTCGTTTCAACACTGGAGATATCGATAGAGATATTCTCGATGTCCTTTGAAACCTTAGCAGAATCCTCCGTCTTCGAAAGAGAAACCCCGTTCCCGTCAAACAAATAATTCATCGCGATATACGCACCCGTAATAATCAAAAAAATAACCAAAATCCGCTTTATCATTTTCGTTTCCCCTCTCAATCAATCTCTATATCTAAGATAACGCAGATACCAAATCCCACCAATGCCCCTCAGAATTAAATCCCCCTAAGACCACAGCCCTATTTAACACATTAAAGCACTGGGGGTCAGACCCCCAGTGCGGTTATGCGTTAAAGCGCCGGGGGTCTGACCCCCGGCGCGGTGGTGTGTTAAAGTGTTATGCTTTGGCTTCGACGAGTTTGGCTATTTCGACGATGGTTTCTACGGATTTTAGCATGTTGTTGACTGAGATGTATTCGAATCGGCCGTGGAAGTTTTCGCCTCCTGTGAAGATGTTTGGTGTAGGCAGTCCCATATAGCTTAGCTGGGAGCCGTCTGTACCGCCGCGGATTGGCTTCACGATCGGCTTGATGCCGAGGTTTTCCATTGCTTCGTAAGCGATATCGACGATTTCCTTCACTGGCTCGATTTTATCCTTCATGTTGTAGTATTGGTCGTTCATTTCAAGCTCAATACGATTTTCACCATATAGAAGCCTTTGCTCGTTTGTAACCTTTTGCATTAAATCCTTGCGTGCCTGGAAGCCGGCTTGATCGAAGTCACGAATGATATAATTCAAAGTTGTTTCTTCCACATCTCCATTGA
>NZ_JBAVFI010000504.1:0-3919 GCF_049588175.1 Mesobacillus sp. | reverse complement strand
GAATTTGTCACGATGGTTTGTACCCCTGACTACATCGAAGAAATGGTAATTGGCTATCTTGCTTCAGAGGGCATCATTAGAAAATTCACTGATATTGAAGATATATGGATCCAGGAACAAACGGGTTTCGTACATGTGAAAACCAAAAAGGAAAATCCTTTTTATAAAAACCTTCAGGGGAAGCGCTATATAACTTCCTGCTGTGGAGCAAGTCGCTCAGGTTTTGTATTTGCCAACGATGCTCTAACGGTGAAAAAGCTTCATGGAGTCAATATAGAAATCGAGATAGAGGATTGCTTTAGACTGATGGAGGAGATGCAGGACTCTGCTGACTTGTTCCAAAATACAGGCGGCGTCCATAATGCTTCATTGTGCAATTTGTTCGGACCTGTGGTTTCTAGGATGGATATCGGCCGGCACAATGCCCTGGATAAAATTTATGGCCATTGCTTGAAGAACGATATCCCGATTGATGATAAAGTGGTTGTTTTCAGCGGGAGGATTTCATCTGAAATTTTGCTGAAGGTCGCAAAAATAGGATGTCCAATCGTTTTGTCTAAGTCAGCACCAACCGAGCTCGCCCTTAAGCTTGCCGATAGTCTTGGCATCACGACAATCGGATTTATCCGTAATCGATCATTAAACGTTTATACTCATCCCGAACGTATAGCGGATGCTAAATACACACTTATTGAAAGCCGGGTAAAATAAAACCTGGCTTTTTCTCTGAGGCAGACTGCTGCAAAATGTATAGAATTTCACTCACGGGACCTAACTATGGTATGGAGTTATATTCATATTGACAGAGCATTTGTAACATTTTGTCAACATCCTATCAGTCCGGACCTTCCACTAAGTATAAGGAAAGATGAACTTTGGAAAAATGGAGGTGAATACGAAGGAGTGATAGAATGGGAGAACAGGAACTTGAAGATATGTTTGATTGGGCTAGCTTATCGGTTGTTTATGAAAGACACGCTTATAAAATGTGGCTCAGCGGGCTTGAGGAAAGTATAGATGCTGAACTTTTAGATAACTTTTCAAATGCATATTCTTTTGAAAGTGCCGAAGCAATGTATTATGATGAGTTTCTTTTTCATTTGAAAATTTTTAAAGGAATTTGTAAAAATAATGAATTGCCACCGCGGTATTGGTGAGGTCATATACAGTAATAGAAAATGATTGATGTAGAAGGGGAGTGGAAGCCGTGGAACCGATTGCTGATCATCTACGCAAGAATTTAGATGTCATCTTTGTGGGGTTTAATCCTAGCATCCGTTCGTCTGAAACCGGCCATCATTATGCAAACCCTAATAACAGGTTTTGGAGGATTCTCTTTGAATCAGGCATTACACCAAGAAAGTATGAGACAACGGAAGATTATAAGCTGTTGGAGTTAGGCTACGGGATGACAAATATCGTGGCAAGGCCAACTAAAGCTGCGGATGAAATAACAAAAGAAGAATATCTTCAGGGCAAGCAGGAGCTTAAGCAGAAAATAGAAACATATCATCCGAAAATCGTTTGTTTTGTTGGCAAGGGCGTTTATCAGCAATATAGCGGCAAGAAAGAACTGCCTTGGGGAAGGCAAGAAGAATCAGTAGTCTCTGGAACGATTGATTTTGTTGCTCCTTCTTCAAGCGGGCTTGTCAGAATGAAAATGGATGAAGTTGTGGGCATCTATAAAGAGATACCAGCTTTGCTTGAAAAATTGAAGGAGTGAAAAGGCAATCCTGTTGTATGAGGATTGCCTCTTAAATTTGCATAGAAAGCCTAATCATATCCCGGCATTGAATTCCGTGTTCGTAAATGGGTTCCGGATAATGGCGGACGAAAAAGTCCTGGTCAATCCCGACAATCCGAAAGCCGGCTTTTTGATACAGAGCTAGCTGACTAATACTTGAATTGCCAGTTCCAATCTCCACAGTTTTAAAGCCTTTTTCCTTGGCAGCTTCAATCCCATGCTTGATCAGCTTGCTGCCTATGCCTTTCCCCTGTATGTATTCTGATACGGCTATGTTCATTACTTCAATTATATCTTCCGACTTTGGAAACAGAACGATTATCCCTACAACGGAATTGTCCAAATCTGCAACATAGCAAAAGCTGTCGTTTAAATAAGCGGAAACCAATTCTTCAGATGGATCTGCCAGAAGAAGCAAATCCCAGGGTGGCTGTTCATCGTTTTTAAGCGATCGAATGACCATATTATTCTTTCACCCTCTTCAGCATAATCCGGAAAACCATCGCAAATAATAGGTAGCCGATGATGCCGCCTACTGTATTCAGGATGATATCATCCACATCAAAGCTGCCTACCCTGGTCACAAACTGCAGGACTTCGACTGAAGATGTCGCTAAAAAGACCGCTCCTACCGTTTGCCAAAAGCCATTAAACCTTCTAAAGAGCAAAGGAAGGAATAACCCCATAGGAAGGAAAGCAAGCACATTGCCAAAAAGGTTAGATATCCAGATATCTTGGTTGATATGGGAGGATGCTTTGATATAGTTGCTGATCGTTTTGAAAGGAATGATATTATATGGATGTGCTCCAGAAGTATTGATTTCGTAGGCGGCCTGCCTGTATGGACTTAAAAATAACAGTACCGCTGCAATGATCACGTACAGTCCAAACAGGGCATAAGCAATCGCAATCGCCCACTTTTTGTTTTTAAATTCTAATTCGTTTAGCATATACCCTCCTTGATGGTTCTCTAATTGTTAATTCTCATTCTACCAGAATTTAAACATTCGAATTATAGATAGATATTCTTTTTTTTAGACTCTTTTCGTAAACTTTGTTGGTTTCTCAACGAAAGTAAAAACCGACACCTGGGTTTTTACGATTTTTAATGTGGATTGAGTCCAGAAGTCTCCTCGAAAAGAGCCCAAATACCTTTAAAAAATGCGGATACAAGTACTTTTTCGGAAAGCAACAATCAATGCGAAAACAGCCTTGTTTCAAAACCTTTTGCCAGAATTTGTGGTTTATGGCTGATAGAGAAAAGGGTAATTCGGTCATTTGGAACTCAGAGTTAAGGGGAAAGGGGATGACTAAGGAGAGGGATTTCTATAAAGAAGTAATATAAAAAAACCTTACAGCAGAATTCCGGCAAGGTTTTGTTCATTGTATATGTATACCTGCAAAGCAGGGCCTCTGCCGTCCGTACAGTGGTTAAGTGTCCCGCAACAAGCGAATGTCCGGCAGAGGCAATTATATTTTAACACAAAATCTGTTGAAAAATACATTTTTAGCGATTAAGGAGTCATGACTTTCACTTTTATTTTGAAAAATGTTATGATAACAATGATTTTAACATAAGGAGATGATTTTCATGGCTAAAAAAGGTTACATACAAATGCAAAACGGTGAGAAAATCGAATTTGAACTTTATCCAAATGAAGCGCCTGGCACAGTTGCGAACTTTGAGAAGCTTGCAAATGAAGGCTTTTACAACGGCTTGAACTTTCACCGTGTAATTCCAGGATTCGTGAGTCAAGGTGGCTGCCCAACTGGAACAGGGACAGGTGGTCCAGGCTACACAATCAAGTGTGAAACGCAAGGCAACCCACATACACACGTACCGGGATCGCTTTCTATGGCGCATGCAGGAAAAGACACAGGCGGCAGCCAGTTCTTTATCGTACATGAATCACAGCCGCACTTAAATGGTGTGCACACTGTTTTTGGAAAAGTTACTTCAGGCCTGGAAGCTGCAAAGGCTATGCGCAATGGCGATGTAATGGAAAAGGTTGTTGTAACTGAAGAATAGGAAATTGTGGAAGAGCCCTTGTGGCTCTTTTTTTTGTACTTTTCTACCCATTGTGTCGAACGTATGCTCTTGTTACAATAGGAATATACTGAGTAGTATAAAAAATGTTATATTGTGAAGTCTAATATTAAATAAATTTGACTATA
>NZ_JBAVFI010000503.1:0-2886 GCF_049588175.1 Mesobacillus sp. | reverse complement strand
CCGAACCACCATGGCTTATTTTTGAACAAGCCGCTGTTAACCCACAAGCTAAGGAATAAACGCGCACCAAATACTGCAGTGATAAAGCTTGCGAGAATACTGATAATCAGCATAGTCGCGAAACCTTTTACGGAGCTTGTACCATACGCAAATAATACGATTGCAGCAAGAATAGTCGTCAGGTTCGCATCAAGAATCGTTGACAATGACCCTTTGCTGCCTGCCTCGAAAGCGGCCTTGATATTGCGGCCGATCTTCAATTCCTCTTTAATCCGTTCATAGGTGATAATATTGGCATCTACCGCCATACCAACCCCTAGGATCAAAGCGGCAATACCCGGAAGCGTCAATACACCATTCATCCAGTCAAAGATCAACAAGATGAGGTAAATGTAAATCGACAATGTTACTATTGCTATGAAACCTGGTAAACGGTAGTAAAGGAGCATAAAGGCAAAAATAACGATAACACCTATTATACCAGCGAAAATTGTCTCGTTTAATGCCTGTTCACCAAATTTGGCACCAACAGATGTTGAGTATGTTTCGTCTAACTTAACTGGAAGCGATCCAGCATTAAGCAATGATGCAAGCTGCTGGGCTTCCTCTATTGTGAAAGTTCCAGTAATTTCAACATTTTTCTGATTTAAAACACGATCAACATTTGGATTGGAAAGGAATCTTGGATTAGGCTTCATTCTTTCTGCCTTATAAGAATCTTTTCCCTCCTCAAAATCAAGCCAGATAATAAGCTGATTTTCAGGTGCCATGCTACGGATTTCTTTCGTGATCTCACCGAATTGGTCACCGTCTTTTAACGTAATGGAGATGCTTGGCTTATTTTGTTGGTCAAAGCTTTGCTTCGCACCATTTTCAGCCAGGTCGCTTCCATCCATCATAACCCGGTCGTTAACGTCACGGAATGTCAGGTTTGCTTCAGTGGAGAGGATTTCTCTAGCCTTATTCTGGTCTTTTACACCAGCGAGCTGAACACGAATCCTGTTATCTCCTTCAATTTGTATATTCGGTTCACTTACACCGAGAACGTTTACCCTTCGTTCTAGGGCGTTCGCTGTACTCTTTAAAGTTTCCCGGTCAACCTTGTCGCCTTTTTTCCCATTTAGGGGCGTAACTTCATAGAGAACTTCAAACCCACCCTGAAGGTCTAGTCCTAGCTTTATATTGTTCAAGATATTCTGGGTCGTTGCACCCATGGCACTTCCAATTAGCAAAACTAACAAAAAGAAGACCACGATGCGGCTGCGTTTTACCATTATGTAGAAATCCTCCTTATTTTGCGCACAAAAAATCATGCTGCCAGACAGTTAAAAACATTAAGACTACAGAAAACATATGAAGGTAACCAATTTATAGCATTTTAATTATGTATCAGATTAAAAAAACTGTCAATTAAGCTTTTTGGGATAATGAAAAACTTTTAACTTTTAAGACGGAATGATTTTATCAATAGTTCTTTTTGTCTGCCTATAATAAATCTGCTCCAGGAATTCTAAGTATTAAATTCGGGACGTGGTCTTAATTAAAAGAAAAGGATCGTAGTCTGATATCCGTAAATAAGTCTAATAATTGGGAATATTTAATCAAAACTGATCCTTATTTAAGCAGCTGCTTCCGCTCCTCTTCATCATCCATCGCAAAATCCCCCATCTTAAAGGCTTCTACTGTAGTGAAGTTCATCAAATCTCCAATTTTGACAGATAGTATATCAGCTACAATTTCATACAGATGAATATCTTCCTTCAATTTCTTCCACTTTTTTTTCGTTAAGTAATCCCATAAATCTTTTTCGCTTACTTTTTCATAACCGAAAATCTTGAATTCTTCCACTTTGCTTTTCAAAGCTGGCTTAATTTCTTTGTAAAAACGACCATACTGATGGCTTCGGTCCATCTCTTTGCCTCCCTGTCCCAAATTCTAGTCTTTTAAATGCTCTAACCTGTCATGCTTTGTCCACTTTACTGCATATAGTTAATTGTATATGAAATAAGCATTTTTGAGAAGGCAGGGAGTGGAATGTCGAAGTTTTTAAAAGGAACCTTTATTTTACTGATAGCCGGGCTCGTAACAAGAGTGCTTGGTTTTATAAACCGGATAGTCATCGCCCGTTTTATTGGTGAAGAAGGTGTCGGCTTATATATGATGGCCTTCCCGACATTGATCCTTGTCGTGACCATTACACAGCTGGGACTGCCTGTGGCGATTTCTAAAAATGTAGCTGAAGCTGAAGCAAGAGGAGATTATGCTAAAGTCAAGAAAATTTTAGTGGTCTCGCTTGCTACCACAATTTCCTTGTCCATAATATTTACACCAGCCCTTTTATTCCTTGCTCCATACCTTTCGAATACATTATTCACTGACCCAAGGACTCATTTGCCGCTCATGGCAATTGCCCCTATCGTACCAATCGTGGCGATATCCTCTGTTCTCCGCGGATATTTCCAGGGAAGGCAAAACATGCGGCCTTCTGCAATCTCTCAAGTGATTGAACAGCTCGTCCGCATCACCCTGATCGCTGTATTGACGAAAACATTCATGCCTTATGGAATTGAATATGCTGCAGCGGCAGCTATGGTGGCATCAGTGCTTGGAGAACTTGCTTCACTGCTGTATTTAATGACGACCTTCAAACTGAGAAAGAAATTCCGACTGAGGAAAAATTTCTTCCAATATGTCCATTCAGGGAAATCGACCTTCAACGAATTGATGAGTATCGCATTGCCGACAACTGGATCAAGGATGATAGGGTCCGTTTCCTGGTTCTTTGAGCCAATTGTTGTCGCCCATAGCCTCGCAATTGCCGGAGTGGCTGCTGTTGCAGCCACTAAACAATATGGGGCCCTTACAGGATTTGCGATGCCATTGCTA
>NZ_JBAVFI010000502.1:0-7307 GCF_049588175.1 Mesobacillus sp. | reverse complement strand
GAATAAGCCAGCTCTTGTCCTTACAGCTTCATGTTCTTCCTTGATGCTTGAAAACTGGACAGGTAAATCCCAGCCTCCAAAGTCAATCGTTTTTCCGCCATATTCCTTATACACATCAAAAAGCGGTGTTCTTCTCAATTCAGTCATTATGTATCCCCCTTCGTCCTGTGCCTGACAATTCAGCAGACAGCCATGCAGGTTCAATACCCAGCCGGAAAGATTCAGGGGGCAGACCAAAAAAGGACAGAGCACCCCCTCTGTATTTGAGAAGGTCTCTGTCCTTTCACCTGAAAGTTTACCTGTAAAGGCTTTCCCCTTTGGTGGCTTTCCATTATAAAAGCGCTCTCCAGAGATGCGTCAAACAAGAGTTCTTTTGCCTGAGAGATTCACAAAGATTGCTTGCTCCTTCGGCGCTACTGATGTAGTCTCTCCCCTTGTCGTCATTCGCATTTATATAATTTTCCAAATTGGGCATGCTAAACCTTATTACACATGTCTGCAAACTGATAAAACTATAAAGTGACAAATTTCAAAACATTCCAAAGCTAACTTCATCCTACCATTAGACAGCCGGGTTCGGCAATACATTATATTTAAAAAGAGGTGTGAAAATGACTGTTCAAATTAACTTCGATTCTTCCTGGCAGGACGAAATGGTTAATCGAATCGAGAACGATGGCCCATGGGGAAATTGGGAGCTTTTTAAGCTTGCCATAGAAATAGAAAAACATACCATTATTCCTGAATTCGAGGGATTGCAGGCCCCAGTACATTTACCTGAATTAACCCCATTGCCTCACCAGCTCGAAGTAGCCAGGCAGGTTGTCGAAAATATGAATGGAAAGGCGATTCTTGCCGATGAAGTAGGCCTGGGCAAAACAATTGAGGCTGGCCTGATTTTGAAAGAATATATGATTAGAGGGCTTGTTAAGAAGGTCTTGATTCTTGTTCCCGCCTCTCTCGTGTCGCAATGGGCTATGGAACTGAACACTAAATTCCACATTCCTGCAATTGCTCAGCGGAAAAGTTATGTGTGGGAACAATGCGATGTTGTTGTTTCTTCCATCGATACAGCAAAGCGGGTACCTCACTGCGATATCATCAATAATTTAAATTATGACCTCATCATCATAGATGAAGCTCATAAGTTAAAAAATAACAAAACAAAAAACTATGAATTTGTTCAAAACCTAAAGAAAAGATTTTGCCTGCTTTTGACTGCCACTCCAATCCAGAACAGGATTGAAGAAATTTTCAATCTCGTATCCTTGCTAAAGCCAGGTCATTTAGGCAGCGAAACTGCTTTTTTTGAAAAATATAAGAAAGACTCCAAGTCTGTAAATGATGACGAGCACCTCAGGGAACTGGTAAATAAAGTGATGATTCGCAACAGGCGCGCCGACACTGGAATAGAGTGGACAAAACGGCTTGTAGAAACAATTGCGATTGAATTTTCGAAGGAAGAACGTGCTTTGTATGATTCTATTCTAGGTTTGAGAGACTCAGAAGGCGGACTTGCTTCCAGCCAGTTCTCATTGATGACATTGCAGCGGGAAGCTTGCAGCAGCAGGGAAGCTGTTTTTTATACTTTGAAAAACATGCTCCAAAGGCAGGAAAACCCTTCAATCGCTTTCCAGCAAATCATTGCAGGACTTATCAAGAAAGTGGAAGCTGTAACCAAGAACTCTAAAGCTGCAAAAGCACTGGAATTGATTCAAAAAATAGATGATAAGGTTATCATATTTACCGAATACAGAGCGACACAGCTTTACCTTCAATGGTTCCTAAAGCAAAATGGCATCACATCCGTCCCATTTCGCGGAGGCTTCAAAAGAGGGAAGAAGGATTGGATGAGAGAGCTATTCCAGAAAAATGTCCAGGTTTTGATAGCCACTGAAGCAGGAGGAGAGGGGATCAACCTGCAATTCTGCAGCCACATCATCAATTTTGACCTTCCATGGAACCCAATGAGGCTTGAACAAAGAATAGGCAGGATTCATCGTCTTGGACAAGAGAAAGACGTGAAGATTTATAATTTCGCGACAAAGGATACTGTGGAAGAGCATGTCCTTAAGCTTTTATACGAAAAAATACATCTGTTTGAAAAAGTAATCGGAGAGCTCGATGATATTCTGACAAAATTGGAATTTGGCAATATTGAAGATCATTTGGTTGATATATTTGGCAGGTCTTCGTCAGAAGGCGAGATGCGGATCAAGATGGAAAACCTTACGTCCATGATTCAATTCGCAGAGGAAATGAAGGAGGGGAACCAACGTGCAGCAACAGGAAATCCATAATTTTCTTGATAGATACTTTACGGCCAATAATTGTGAAATGCTCGAAAACAATTCAGGTTATATGACTGTCCAGCTGACAATCGAGCTGGACAAGGAGTTGATGAACCGCCCTTTTTACTGGCATTATCTTGAGAAGACTGGCGGCGTTCCAAACCCAATGAAGCTTACCTTCATTACAAACAAGCAGCAAGCACCGGACAATGTAAAAGGCGAGGTCATCCACTTCGGATCCCCACGTTTGCATCAAATTTTCCAATCGACAAAGAATCTCGCAGGATTTATCCGGCTATATGAAAGTAACAGCTTAAATTATGGGGTGCAAACACCGTTAATTCCGTGGATTGGATTAAATATGAAAATATCCTACCAATGCGACAGGAAGCGGGATATATTTCAATCAATCGGTCTCCAGCTGATCAATGGGAGAATGGTCGAGGATTTCCATGACAAGCTGCTAAGACTGGCAATGAAGTCAAAAATTCCGGATTATGCCTATACTTTGTCTCCGCTGATTAAGCCCAAAAGTGGCTTGAACCGTATCCAAACTTTCTTAAACGGGAGGATCGAGCAAGAAGATCATTCATGGGCAGTGGAAGCCAGGAAACGGTGGAAAAAAGATTTAGATTTATTGCATCACTTCTATGAAGATAGTGAAGAAATATCAGAAAGCTTTGAAACTGAAAAAACTGCTTTACAGGAACAATATGAACCAAAAATAAATATTTCGATTATCAATGGCGGCTTGTTTTATTTGACTGAAAAAGCAATTTAACTGAATGCGCTAATTTGGACATTAAAGTTAGAAAAAGCAAAACCCGGACTGGTGCTTCAGCCGGGTTTTACTGGTTTATCTTTTCTTTTTTATTCTGGACATCAACAGAAAAGGCAGAATTCCAAACCACCTGTATAGAAAGGTTGCTTCTGCTTCTTTTTTTGCTTTTTTCATTTTTTTTCTTTCTTCTTTTGGCTGATCAATGTACTTCACAAAAGTCTGGGTAATATATTTTACATAATCATTTGTTTTCATGTTTACACCTGCCTTCTTTCGATTACAAGTATAACCATCTCTATTCAATTCATACTTACAATGATTTCCTTTACAATTTCTGAAATGGATTTTGAGGCCGTGTCGATTTCGATATGTGCTGTCTGGCGGTATATTGGCAGCCTGCTAATGTACAGTGATTGCGCTGCTTCTAGCTTCTTTTCTTGCAATAAAGGTCTTGAATTATCTCCTTCCAGCCGTTGAAGAATCTCTCCGATTTCCGCATATAAAAAAATAACTGTTCCGGTGCTTTTCATTTGTCGCCTATTCTCTTCAGCTACTACAATGCCTCCGCCGGTGGCTATCACTGCATCATGTTGTGGCATCCTTTTTAATACAGCTGATTCTATTTCACGGAATTCTGCTTCACCTTCGCTAGCGAAAATATCATTAATTGATTTTCCTGCAGCTTCCACAATTTCATGATCAGTGTCATAGTGAGAAACGGTTAATGCTTCTGCAAGCTTCCTGGATACTGATGTTTTGCCAGCACCCATGAAGCCAATCAAGTAAATGGCCTTCATCTTAAAAATCCCCTATCAATTCCTTTCTATCCATTTTACCATCCTCCCCAATTGCTTGTCATATCTGCCTGTGCCTATTGCTTTCTCTCCACTCTTCAGCTTCAATGTGAATGTTATTTCTTCCATTTTTTCCGAAAGTGATGTTCTATTAAATGTCACTGTACCATTCTTAAAGTCGATTGTGCCTGTTGCCGGTAAACGATCTGCAATCATCATCGATTCTGCTTGCTTTATTGAACATAGCATATAATATTCTTGCAGCCTAATAGCTTTTGTTTCTTTGGCAAATCGCTTCTCCGCCACATACTGTTCCGTGACCGTCAGCAAAAATAAAGACATAAGTATGAGAAATATCAATGTTAATGGGTATATGAAGCCTTTTTCATTTATGGCGAAACCTCTCCTACTTTGATATAATTTTGAAACTTTGCTGAATGCTGAACTCCATTAAGATCGGATGCGGTCATCCTGAATCCCTCTTCTATCCTTTCAAATCGAAAACTAGAAAGGTTTTGCATTAAGATTTCATGTCCTTGAAAATCCACTCTTCTCCGCATGCTAGTACCGTACTTTTCATAAAGAATGACCTTTCCATCAATTTTCATCATGATTTTCTCTGGGTTAACTGTCATTTCGTCAGCAGAGCGAACTTCCTTTTTGACCTGGCTTCTGAAGATTTCCCACTCCATCCTGCGTATACCGCTCTCAACCATTCCATCATCCAAGATTACTCTCATGCCGACAGGAAGCACAGAGGCAATCAACAAAAAAGTGAGCAATGATAGGAGCATTTCAAGGAAAGTGAAACCCCTGTCATTCAACGAAGGCACATTTCTCATTCTCTTTTTGATTCTCGCCAGCATAATAGACACATACCTCCCATGATGTACTGAGATTGTCCTTATGAACAGCTACATCGAATAATACTCCATCCCCTATAACACTTCCCCTGCCCGATTCCGCTCCGGTAATTTTTATATACATCAGCTCGTCAAATAACACATGAGTAGCCGTAACATCCTCTCGTTGCTGCTCAGTTTGGCTAATAACCATTAGGGCAAATGGGAGGATAATGGATGCAGCCATGACAAAAGCAGCCAGCGAAAGAACCATTTCCGCAAGAAAGTAACCCTCATTCTTCTGTAACATAGAATCTGCCCTTTCCAATCAAAATCATCAGCTTGTACGTCCTGTTACTAATTTTTATATAAAGTGATCCAAAACCATCGATATTCCCGTCTGGCATATACTGAAAATATAAACTCATTGACCCTTTCACTATCTTTATATCAGGCGAGTAATGCCTTTTTATTAAATATGCGTCACCATATTCATTGCTCCGAATATAGTAAAAATTATTTTCCGGCATGATATGAACGGCTATTTTCTCTTGATGGGAAATGGCATACTGTTGGGCATAAAGAAGGTCTGATTTCAATTGAGCAAAAAAGAGGTTCTTTTCGAGATTTGCATCCTGCGGAGTGAATAAGAAGATTGTGGTTGAGCTGAGCATGAAAAGTGCTGACAGAACGACCAGCATTTCCACCAATGTAAAACCTTTTGAATTATTCATATACTATTGTTTTGTAACTGCACCATCTGACGAAATCTGAAGCACAGATCCGTCCGGGCATTTACCTTCTGCACTTTTCAAATAGCCCCCTGTTTTTAGCTCGTCAAAGGTTGGGATTTTATTTTGATCGATTTTATAAGCCTGAACCTGTGCCTCTACTGTCTTCATATAGGCTTCACAGCCCTTCGTATTAATATTGGAACTATGTTTTGATATATTAGGGACTGTTATGATTAATAAAACAGATATCACTAGTAATACAATCATCATTT
Source organism: Mesobacillus sp. (assembly GCF_049588175.1). Classification (GTDB taxonomy): domain Bacteria; phylum Bacillota; class Bacilli; order Bacillales; family Cytobacillaceae; genus Mesobacillus. Next base: position 1,593 of record NZ_JBAVFI010000502.1, on the reverse strand, counting down.
CAATCAAGGTAAATCCTTTTTGATTCTTCATTCGTTTTACTCCTTTTACAGATAATTTATATTCCTTGTAACAACTGGAACATCGGAAGCAAAATCGCAAGATACAATGATATAATCAGCAGTCCAATAAAGCTGTATAATACTGGCTGAATGATTCGCATCATTTTTTCGGTGTTTTCTTCAAGCTGATTAAGGCAATGCCTGCTGTAAAAATAAAGCTCTTGGTCCAGCTTTCCATTTTTCTGGCCATGGCGGACAATCCTCGACAATTCGTCTTCAAAAAACGGGTATGCAGCTAAGGCCGCATCCAAATCCTGTCCCCTCGAAAGCTTGTAAATAATCCCCTTTCCTATTTCCATTAAAAATGGTTCGTGTTGATTGTTCTCAAACACCTTCAGCGCATCCAAAACTGAAAGGCCCCCTGAAAATAAATAACTTAATTGAACGGAGAAAAAATGGGTATAAAAAAGCTTCAAAAGCTTGCCTGCCAGCGGTACACTCGTAAGCTTTACTTTTTGTTCAATAGGAGAGAGTTTTTTTAAAACCAATAAGTAATAACCAATGGTCAAAATTATTAGCCCGAACACGGAATAAAGAACAAATGGAAATATGGAGGCGGTTGAATAAATAACCTGCATAAATAAATTGGGGGTGAGATTCATATCGGTAAAAAGCGAAGTGAATTTTGGGAGCAAGAGCCGGTCTACAAAGAAAAATAGCACACCCGTCAGCATCACCAGAAAAAGCGGATAGGAACCTAACTTTTTCAGTCGCTGGAGATCACTCTCCCTTTTTAGCACCATTTCACTGCCTTCGGTTACAGCATGAGCCAGACCGCCATGCTGCTCTGCAAAATAAACATAGCTTACTAAATCCTTGTTAAACTTAAGCTGTTCAAGTATCAAATACAGTGGATACCCTTCACGTAATTGGCCAAGACTATTTTTTATGTCATTCATTCTTTTTTTCTCAAGATAAAATGATAATGACTCAATCGCTTCTGCTAATGGGTAGCCACGGGCCAATAATTCACCTGCCCTTTTCAGGAAACGGGCCTGTTCCTCAACTGGCCATTTATTCTCCGTCATTGAGCACCCACCTTTGGTATTCCGATTCCTTGATATAACCGAGCGCAATTCCTTTTGTGATGGCGTCTTTTAATGTTTTGTAGTGGTAAGAATGTGGTTCTCCTCTTGCTTCTTTTAGGACAGCTATAAGGTCCCTGCCTGAAAGAATTTCAAAAACATTTCCCCTTTTTCCGCTTCCAGAAGAAAAACAAAATGGCGAGCACCCCTCATCACAGTATCTGCATGTCAGCTCGACAAGTCTTTGGGCAGTCACAGCAATAAGCGTCTGTTCAATCTCCTGCCAGTTGATGCCAAATTCAATCAGCCTGTAAATCGCTCCTTTAGCATCCCTGGTATGCATCGTGGTCAATACTAGATGGCCAGTGAGCGCGGCACGGACTGCGGTTTCAGCAGTCTCTTTATCCCTGATTTCTCCAACCATGATAATATCCGGATCATGCCTCAATATCGCCTTCAAGCCTGCAGAGTAGGAAATGCCAGCCCGTTCGTTCACTTGGACCTGCAG
>NZ_JBAVFI010000501.1:0-8327 GCF_049588175.1 Mesobacillus sp. | reverse complement strand
GCAAAACCTTGGAAGAATGCAGAAAAGACTATGACCGTAATAAGAAAATACCTGCAACAGAGTACCGGGATTATGTTATTCTTCAATCCAAAGCTGAAACAGTCTGGGAAGAAGCGAAGGAAATGTCTGATTTTGAAATGTTCAGGCCTTACCTCGAAAAATTAGTGGAAACGACCAAGAAGTTCATTCAATATTGGGGATCAGAAGGAAATAAATATAATACGCTGCTTGATATGTATGAGCCAGGCGTAACAGTGGAAGTGCTTGACAAAGTATTTGGCGATTTACGTGAAAAAATCGTACCGCTTGTCCAGCAAATTTCAAATTCAGCAGATAAACCAGAGACCGAATTTTTATTCCACAACTTTCCGAAAGAAAAACAGAAAGCTTTTAGCCTGGATATTTTAAAGCAAATGGGTTATGACTTCGATGCGGGAAGATTGGATGAAACGGTGCATCCTTTTGCGATGGGTCTAAATCCTGGTGATGTAAGGGTAACTACAAAATATGATGAGTCCGACTTCAGGACAGCGGTATTTGGAACGATTCACGAAGGTGGCCATGCCCTTTACGAACAGAACATTTCGAAGGATTTAATTGGAACGCCGTTGAGCTCTGGAACATCAATGGGCATCCATGAATCTCAATCGCTTTTCTATGAAAACTTTGTCGGTCGTAATAAATCATTCTGGAAACATAATTACAGTTTGCTTCAGCAATATTCAAACGGTCAATTTTCCGATGTTGAAATAGAAGATTTTTATCGTGCAGTCAATGAATCGAAACCAAGTTTAATTAGGATCGAGGCAGACGAACTGACGTATCCTCTTCATGTAATGATCCGATATGAAATAGAAAAAGGGCTATTCAATGATGAGATCGAGGTAAAGGACCTGCCGCAAATATGGAATGATAAATATGAGCAGTATCTAGGCATCAGACCGAATAACGATGCACAGGGTGTCCTTCAGGACGTACACTGGGCAGGTGGGAGCTATGGGTATTTCCCATCGTATGCATTAGGTTATATGTATGCTGCCCAGTTTAAAAATGCGATGCTTAAGGATCTGCCGAACTTTGAAGAATTGCTGGAAGATGGTAATCTTTTGCCAGTGAAGGAATGGATGACTGAGAAGGTTCACCAGCACGGAAAAATGAAAAAGCCGCTTGAAATCCTTACAGATGTTACTGGTGAAGGACTTAATGCTAAATATTTAGTAGATTACTTGTATGAAAAATATAATAAAGTTTATCATTTAGTATAAAAATTGAAGATGGCAGTGTAGCTGCCATCTTTTCTGTGTGGTGAAACTATGCATAAAAAATTGCCTTATTTAATGATTGCTTTCGCTGCGGCTATGTGGGGTTTGATTGGTTTCTTTGTGAAAGGTTTGTCAGATGCTGGTTTCAGCGCCATGGAAATCGTCGCAATACGGGTAGTGACGGCAGCAGTTATTCTTGTTCTGGTTGGACTGGCAGCTTACCGTGGCCATCTTAAGATTAGAATAAAGGATCTACCTCTTTTTATCGGGACTGGTATATTTAGCATCGTCTTTTTTAACTGGTGTTATTTTACGGCAATTGAGCTAATGAATATTCCAATTGCCGTCGCATTGCTATATACTTCGCCTGCATTTGTGGCAGTACTGTCTTTTATCTTCCTGAAAGAAAGCATAGATCGTAGGAAACTAATCGCAATTTCTCTGACGATAATAGGTTGTACACTCGCTGCTGGTATAACCGGTCAGGAAGGATCATCATTTTCGGCTGCTGCTGTTCTGATCGGTCTTGGAGCAGGATTTGGTTATGCTCTTTATAGCATTTTTGGAAAAGTGGCTCTTAGGAAATACCATCCTTTTACCGTCACACTGTATACCTTCATTGTAGCTGCAGCGGCTCTGATTCCGACTACGGGAATTGCTGGCAAGGCGAGCATTTTGTTCAACGGAGGTACGTGGCTTTATGTCGTTGGACTTGGAATTTTCCCAACAGTTCTCGCATATTTTGCTTACTCATGGGGACTCGAAAGAACAGAAAGCAGTACAGCAGCAGTTGTTGCTACACTTGAGCCAGTTATTGCCACTATGCTTGGCGTATTAGTTTACGGGGACCGCCCGGGAATCCTGCAGTTTGTAGGTTCACTGCTTATTGTCCTATCCGTAATGGCTGTAAATATATCACTGCCAGCTAGGAAACAAAAAAAGCACTTCACTTTCTGATTAGTGAAGTGCTTTTTTATATAATCCCAGTCAACTAGAGTTGATCAAGATACCAGGGCATAATCTTCTTAGAAGAACTTATATCCCTTTGATCCAATCGGTGCATTCTGAATCATGTCAATGAAAGGAATCGTATAAGCGAAAAGAATCAATAAGACTGTAATACCAATCCAGAGCTTCCAGTTTTCAAATACCATCGGAGTTTTTTCGGCTGCGTCAGCAACTTCTCCAACTGGGAACTCCTCTTCACCTTTAGGTGCAAAGAATGCAAGATTTATGAAGATATAAAGCATCAAGATTATGCCAAGGAACAGGATAGAACCGCCGACTGCCTGTGCAACCTGGTAAGGGATCCATTCTGCAGCCTTTTCAGCGCCGCCGTATGTTGAGAAGGATGATCGGCGAGGGGCTCCTAGTAAGCCAGCTGCGTGCATTGATCCTGACATGAAGGTCATACCGATCGCCCAGACAACACCTTGGATAATGGCTAACTTGTTCATTGCCTTTGTCAGAACTCTGCCTGTTAAGTGTGGAATCAGCCAATAAGAGATTCCAAAGAACGTTAAGACTACAGATGTTGCAAGTGTTAAATGGAAGTGTCCTGTTACCCAAATCGTATTATGGACAACCTGGTTCAGCTGATGGGAAGCGTTGATTACGCCGCCTGCACCTGCAGGAATAAAGGCAAGCATCCCGATGAATGGAACCGCAAATCGTGCATCTCCCCAAGGAAGCTTTTTCACCCATCCAAATAGACCAGTAGAACCCTTGGATCGACCAAACATCTCAAAAGTTGCGAAAAGAGAGAAAGCAGTCATCAATGATGGGATGATGACAAGGAATGTCAGGATAACCTGAAGGAATTTCCACGCAGGGTCAATTCCAGGCTCCATCAGCTGATGGTGGAAACCAACCGGGATTGAGAACAGCAGGAACAGGATAAAAGACATCCTAGCCAATGAATCCGAGAAAATCTTTCCGCCAATGATTTTTGGAACGATTGCATACCATGCCATATAGGCAGGCAATAGCCAGAAGTACACAAGCGGGTGGCCAAAGTACCAAAAAAGGGTACGGCTCACTAAAACATCAACACGATCTACAAGCCCTAGAGACCAAGGAAGCAATTGGAACAGTACGGTTGCAGCTACTCCGATAGAAGCAACAATCCACAAAAGCGTATTAACAATTGCCATGAATGTCAAAAGCGGGCTAGGCTTTCCAGGGTTAGCTTTTCTCCAGGAAGCATAAGCCATAATCAATGCGGCACCGTCAATCCAGCTGCCGACAATAACGAGTGTAAGACCTACATAATAAAGAGCATGCGCCTGTAAAGGGGCATAAAAAGTATAAAGAACAGATGCTTTATTCAATAGAACCATGACAGCTGCCATAACAGTACCGACTGTCATGAGCCAGAAGCCAATCCAGCCCAGCAAACGCTGTTTATCAGTCAAAGCTCCTGAAGTCTTGCTCACTGCAGCAAGCTGGAAGCCCATAATGAAAAATGTAGTCAATACAAGGCCCAAAAGGACCCCATGCACTGTTAGAACCTGATAATATCCGATTCCCCAAGGTAATTCGAATTTTCCCGAACGGACAAGCGTCTGCAGCAAGCCTGCAAGTCCTCCGACTGCCAGGGCAATGAATGCTACATAAAAGTGAGCCATTGCCAATTTGCCATCACGGCGGTCAACTCTTGTATTTACTGTATTCGTACTCATTATTCTACCACCTCAATTTTAGAAGACATCATATGGTGGCCAACACCACAATACTCGTTACAAACGATCAGGAAATCGCCAGCCTTGTCAAACGTAGTCACGTATTCACTGATGAATCCTGGCTCAAGCATCATGTTGATGTTTGTTCCCGCAACCTCAAAGCCGTGGATGACATCCTTTGTAGTTGCAATTACTTTAACCTTTGCACCTTTAGGAACTTCAACCTTTGCCGGGTTAAAAGAAAAAGCAGAAGCAACATAAACTAGTTCATAATCCCATTCTTTGCCTTCAACCTTTTTCAGGCCGGGCTTATTGAATGGTGCGGTTGTATCAACCTTTTCAGGATTTATCGTAGCAAGACAGCTTGGCGGCTGATTGCCAAGATAGAAGGCGCTTACCCCAATGACTGAAAGGAAAACGAGAAGTGTCGTGACTCCGAATATTAGCCAAATTTTTTCAAACTTATGAATGTGCATAGCTTCTTTCTCTCCTTTTGATCTCTGTTAGAAACGATCTAAAAATAAAAAATATACGCCTACCCAAGTAATGATTAAAAAGAAACCCAACAAGAAAACAGATGCAAGTGTTCCTTTCAAAGAAGATTGTTCTTCCACCTTGGTGTTCGTTTTCTTCCCGATTCCAGGCTGTGCCATCCCGGTCACTCCCTTCGAATAAATAAGTAAGTAAATTAATTTAATAAGTACACTTTCATAATACAAAACAATCTGGAAACGTAAATATGGTTTCATCCAGTTCACAAATTGTTCATACTTGCTTTATTTACTATGTTAATGGTGAAAACCTATAAACACAGTGATTTAAGTCACATCCCAAGCTGGGTAAATGTGAATAATCTGTGAAAACGAAAATGTGAATACATGAGCAAGTGAGTTTGATATAAAGCTCTGGTGTGACAAAACTGGTTGACAATCCATGAAAGCGGAAGTTATAAAAACCTTCTCACCAAATTTATGATTGTTAATAAACTAGTAGAAAATGGTTTTTTCAGGAAGTGATTGTAGTGGAGAAATTCTATTGTGATCATTGCCGTCTTTTATATGATGAAATCAAAATTTGTAAAAAGTGCGGCAGTGCAGCAGAAAAGAAAATCTGGATTGAGGTCCAAAATCAATCCAACGAAAAATAATCAGCATGTTAAACTCAAAGCACCAGTCTGGTGCTTTTGCTGTGTTAAAGCATGGTTCACTCACTGGATAATTAATTGTGGTAAAATAAAGATAATTTAAAATTTGGAAAGGTGATGTTTATGTTTTTGCCTTCATTTCAACTTGATGGAAAGATTGCAGTAGTTACAGGTGCCGGGCGGGGAATAGGACGTGCGCTTGCCATAGGACTTGCAGAAGCAGGTGCTGATGTTGCATTGCTAGCGCGGACAGAGGAGGACTTGAAGGATACGGCTGCAGCTATTGGTGACCTTGGCAGAAGGGCTTTGATACTGCCGACGGATGTTACAAATAGGGAACAAGTACATAGGGCAATTGTCGAAGTAAAATCAGAATGGGATAAAATTGATATCCTCGTTAATAACGCAGGAATGAATATTCGCTCCAAAGCTTTGGATGTGACCGATGAAGAATGGCAGACAATTATGAATACGAATCTGAAATCCGCGTTCATGATGTCCCAGGAAGCCGGCAAAGTCATGAAAGACCAAAAAGCAGGTGGGAAAATAATCAATATTACTTCTGTTGGAGGCCATGTAGCGTTAAGAACGGGAGTTGTCTATGCAGCTACAAAGGCTGCTCTCATTCAGATGACAAAAGTGCTTGCGATGGAGTGGGGGCAATACGGTATTAATGTAAATGCAATTGGTCCTTGGTATTTTAAAACACCTCTGACTGAAACGCTTCTATCGGATGAAGTATATGTGAATGAGATCCTTGCAGTCACACCACTTAAAAGAATCGGTGAATTGCCGGAGCTCGTTGGACCTACAGTATTCTTAAGCTCAGATGCAGGAAATTACGTGACAGGACAAACATTATTTGTCGATGGCGGCATGACCATCCATGGTTTCTAAAATGAATGTCAACTGGTAATGATTTTATAGTGTTCCTGTGATAAGGGCATTGTATAATAAAATTGCACAGCAACTCCTTCAAAACATTAGGCTTTCTCCTTTACAGGGGAAAGTCTTTTTTTTTGCTCTAAAAGTTGATAAAGCTCAATCGTTAGTTTGACTGCATACTCTTCGGGTAAATGGAAAAAGTAACCGTACATATAGATGAGGAGAGTAGCGATATGCCAAGAATCATTTCCGCAGCAGAAGCATTGCCGCCATATGCAATTGAACAAGAAGAGGTAATGGAGTTCGCCGAAAAACTATTTAAAGAATCGTTCAGCGATATAAAAAGACTGCTAACTGTGTTCCAGAATGGACAGATAGAGAAGAGGCATTTTGCCAAAGATCTGGAATGGTTCGAGCATGACCATTCATTTGAAGAAAAAAATAATGCATACATCGAAACAGCTGTAAAGCTAGGAGCAGAAGCAATCTCAAAATGCCTGGCAAATGATGAATTCTTACAAAAAGAAGTGTTTTTGGAGGATATAGATGCAATCTTTACAATTAGCAGTACAGGCATAGCAACCCCGAGCATAGAAGCTAGGATTATGAATATCCTGCCATCTTCACAATATACTAAAAGGATTCCGATTTGGGGGCTGGGATGTGCGGGTGGAGCATCAGGACTTTCACGAGCATACGAATACTGCCTTGCATACCCGAAAGCAAAAGTGCTGGTTCTCTCGATTGAACTTTGCAGTTTAACCTTCCAGCGAAACGACAGGTCTAAAAGTAATTTGATTGGAACATCTTTGTTTGCAGATGGAGTGGCCTGTGCTCTTGTTTGCGGTGAAGATTCTGGGTTTGAGCAGTTAACAAAAAAGCAATCAGCTCCACGAATCATCGGAACGCAATCAACAACAATGCCAGATTCGCTTGATGTAATGGGATGGGATATAAGGAATGAAGGACTATACGTTGTTTTTTCAAAAGACATTCCTACAATTATCGAGAATTGGCTACAGCCAAATGTCCTTCGCTTTCTAAAGGCAAATGGATATAGTGTGGCCGACTTAGATCACTTCATCGCCCATCCGGGAGGCAAAAAGGTCCTTGAAGCGTATGTTTCAGCATTGAAGTTGCCTGAAACGATGACAGAAATCTCGCTGAATGTCCTGAAGGAATTCGGTAATATGTCATCTGCAACAATCCTTTATGTGTTAAGGAGGTTCATGAAAACTGCAAGCGTTGGCGACCTTGGTTTGGCTGCGGCATTGGGGCCTGGCTTTAGTTCGGAATTGCTGCTTTTGAGGTGGGAATAGAATGGCATTTTTCGTATTTATAGGATTTATCATATTCCAGAGATTGACAGAGCTGGTTATTGCTAAAAGGAACGAAAAGTGGATGAAGGGCAAAGGAGCCATTGAATTTGGTAAGGGCCACTATCCTGCGATGATATTGATCCACACATCCTTTTTTATCTTCTTTATTTTTGAAGTGATTTATTTTCACAAAAGTTTATCACTATATTGGCCAATATTGCTTTCGCTTTTCATATTTACACAGGTGATGAGAATTTGGGCACTGACTTCACTGGGAAGGTTCTGGAATACAAAAATCATTATTCTGCCAGGAGCAGACATAGTTAAAAAAGGGCCATATAAAATCATCAAGCATCCGAACTATTTAATAGTCACATTGGAATTGATCATTATCCCGCTTGTGTTTAATGCGTTTTTTACTTTCGCTTTGTTTACCTTCTTGAATATCGTGATCCTGTCAATTCGCATTCCCGCAGAAGAGAGAGCATTGAGAGAATTAACAAAATATGAAGATGAATTCGGTAAACACGGGCGCTTCGTACCAAATTTGTTAAATAAGTGTGACAATTAGCTAGTTTCCATTGAAAATGATAATCATTGATGATACACTTTTCTTAAAGATGAAAATAGTTCTCAGTTAATATTGAACTCTAAGGATGGTGTTATGAATGGTTTCTATGTTAGTCGTGTCCACTATAGCAGCATATTCTTTACTTATGAAATATGTTTTAAGCAACGTACTTAAACCACAATAAAACAATAGATTCTCAATTAGAACAAGCCCGGGCCCAGGTCCGGGCTTTTATATTTGTGCATAATTTATTGAGAATCCTCCGAGACAACAACTCAGCATTATGCTCTTTTTGCTGGTCCTCTCAAGATAGTTCAAATTACAAAAAGAATCTTACTTAATCATTCAAGAGAGGTAAAGTTTCCGAAAAGAGTCTATTTCGAAAATGTAATTATAGGAAAAGCGCGAAAAATCATATAAAATAAAGTCATTCACAAATTTGTCACAAGGGGTAAATAGAATGGG